>NZ_JBEYKR010000049.1:0-44945 GCF_040703535.1 Streptomyces sp. NPDC007346 | reverse complement strand
CTGTCGGCACTGATCTGCCCGGCCGCCACCAGTTCCTGCAGGGCTGTCTCCAGCTCGCTGGGCAACAGGCGTGCCTCGTCGCGCAGCTCATCGAAGTGGATCGGACTGCTCACCGAAGGTGGCTACCCGTATGCGACCGGTGAGTCCGGACTCTGGTGCGACCGACTGGTGCGCGGGCTGCCGCAGCACGCGTTCGACCTCTTCGCGCTGAGCCGCTCCGCCTACCAGGAGGACCAGGGCTGGGTCGAACTGCCGCACCACGTCGGCCGGGTGCGCACCGCGCCGCTCTGGACACCCGAGGACGGCACCCTGCGCGGCAGCGGTGAACGCGGCCTGCTCGCCCGGCTGGTGACCGGCGGGGGCGTGTCCTACGGACGGCGCGACCGCAAGCGCTTCGCCGCCCACCTCACCGCCCTCGCGACCGCGCTCTGCGCCGCCGAGGACCCCCGCACGGACCCGGCCACGGACGGGGGGCTCTTCACCGAGGGGTTCTACGGCCTGGCCGAGCTGGCCCGGGAGCGCGGCGGACTCCACCTCGCCCTGCGCTCCGAGACCACCGTACGGATCCTGGAGGCCGCCTCCCGCGCCCCGGGCGCCGGGCGGACCGCGCAGGGCGCCACCGTCGTGGACCACCTCGCCACCGCCGCCGAGCTGGAGCGCGTCCTGCGCCCGCTCTCGCTCGACTGGTACGCCCCCGAAAGTCTCGGCGCGGTCGACCTCTGCCACGCGGTGTCCGGCGGGGCGGCCGCCATCCCGGGGCTGCTGGCCAAACGCTTCTTCGGGGTGCCGCTGCTGGTCACCGAGCACGACGTACAGCTCCGCGCGCACCACCTCTCCGCGCCCGACGCACCCTTCGGCGCTCCCGTACGCGCCCTCCTCGCCCGCTTCCACGCACAACTCGCCGCCGAGGTCTACCGGCAGGCCGCCCTCGTCACCCCCGGCAGCACCCATGTCCGCCGCTGGCAGCAGCGGTGCGGCGCCGACCCCGCCAGGCAGCGCACGGTCCACCCGGGCATGGCCGCCGAACGCTTCGCCTCCGTCGGCGAGCGCGACGACGCGGGCGGCCCGGACACCCTGGTCTGGGCCGGCCGCATCGAGCCCGCCAAGGACCTGATCGCCCTGCTCCACGCCTTCGCCGAGGTCCGCCGCGCCGAACCGGACGCCCGGCTGCGGATCTTCGGCGTCCCGGCCGAGGGCGAGGAGGGCGCCGCGTACCTCGCGCACTGCCGGGCGCTGGCCGCCCGGCTCTTCCCCGACGAGGCCGCCGGCGCCCACGCCGAGGGCGTCGGCCCGGTCACCTTCGAGGAGATCGGCGTCCCTGAGGTCCCCGATCTCGCCGAGGCGTACGCGACCGGCGGCGTGAGCGTGCTCTCCAGCGTGGTCGAGGGCTTCCCGGTCGGCCTCGTCGAGTCGATGTTCTGCGGGCGGGCCACCGTCTCCACGGATGTGGGAGCGGTCGTCGAAGTCATCGGCGGGACCGGCCTGGTGGTGCCCCCGCGCAACCCCCGGGCGCTCGCGGAGGCCTGCATCGCCCTGCTGCGCGACCCCGAGCGCCGGGCGCGCCTGGGAGCGGCGGCGCGGGCCCGCGCACTCGAACTCTTCACCGTCGAACAGAACCTCGCGGCGTTTCGCGGCATCTACCTGGAGCTCATCTCGCACGCCCCGGTGCGCCGGGAGGCCGACGCGGTGGACGCCCACGGCGAGCCCCTGCTCTTCGCCACCCCGGCGGAGGCCCGGCTGCTCGGCCACTGGACCCATCCGCAGCCTCCGGCCACGGGACCCCGGGTGCCGAGCTGGGCCGCCGGGGCGGAGCCGGAGCCGGCCCCCGTGCCTGTGCGCGTGCCCGTGCGCGTGCCTGTGCGCGTCTGTGCGGCCACCGGCGGAGCGGGGGGCGGCGATGCGTGACCACCTGATCCGGCCCGACCACGGAGAAGCTCCCTCGATGCCTTGCCCGGAAGAGGCCGTTGTGCCTGTGGATGCCGCTGCTGGTGCTGGTGCTGGTGCTGACTTTGATGCCGGTGTGCCTGTCGGCGTCGGTGCGGGTGCCGGTGCGGGTGCCGGTGTCGGTGTCGGTGTCGGTGTCGGTGTCGATACGGTCGGGGCTGCTGGTGCCGCCGAACCGGCTGCCGTTCGCCCGGAGGCTCCGGAAGCTGTTGAACCCGCCGACGCCCCTCGCGCCGAGCTTGTCGCCGCCTCCATCCCCGCCTCCGCCTCCGTCCCCGCCTCCGCCTCCGTCTCCGCGCCCGCAGCCGCCACCGCCGCGCCCGCAGCCGCCACCGTCACCGCCATAGGGGACCGCCCCGCCGAGATCCCGCCGGGAGGCGTGCCGCGTAAGCCCGCCGTCCCTGCGCGCCAGGGCCCGGCCGACCCCGTGAAGGCCCTGATGCGCGACCACCGCGCTCTGTGCGAACGGGCCGTGAGCCCGCTGGAGATCGCCGCCGGTCTGGAAGCCCACGGCCTCACCGACCGCACCGCCGCCCGCTACCGCCACCGGGACGTGTTCGCGCTCGCCGAAGAGCTGTACGCCCGTACCCCGGTCGGCCCCGCCGAGTCCGCCACGGCCGAGCCCCCGCCGCCCCCTGCCGGCCCCGACACCGGGGCCCGCGCCGGGTGGACGCTGCTCGCGCTGCTCCCCGGCGCCGCCTGCCTCGCCACCGCCGGGCTGCTCCGGGCCACCGAAGGGGTCCTCGGCGGGGGAGCGCGGGCCGCCGTGACCGTCACCGGCGCACTCCTGGCCTGCCTGGCGCTCCGGCTGTGCCTGGGCCGGGGCCCCCTGCGAGCCCCCGAAGGGGCGGGCCGCGCCGGGACGTACGCCTGCTGGCTCCTGAGCTTCGCGGTGTACGGGGAGGAGCTGATCGCCCAGGTCGTCAGCGGTGGCCCGGACGGCCCGTGGGAGGCGAGCCCCGCCCCGCTGCTCGGGCTCGCCGCTGCGCTCGCCCCGGCAGCCTGGTGCGCGCACCTCTTCACCGTGCGGGCCCACCGCGAACTCACCGCGAGCCGCGCACTGAAGGAGTTCGGCGCGGGGGTGCGCCCCCTGCTCCTGGCGGCCGTCGCCCTCTTCCTCTGCGCCCTGCTCCCCCTGCTGTTCCTGGCCGACCTGGGCCTCGGCGGCAACGGGACGCCGGTCGCGGCGGCCGCCCTCGGGGTGCTGTTCTTCCTGGCCCGGCTGCTCGCCGCGCACGGACTGCCCGAGCCGGGCACCGTCGCACTCGCCGCCGCCTGTGCCGTGGAGGCCGCCGCCCCGGCCCTCGTCCTCGCCGGACGCCTGCCCGGCCTCGAACCCCTGGCCCGGCCCGTGCACGCGCTCGTCACGGCGGGCGGCCCCGGAGCGGTGCCCGCCCTCGCCTGCGGCGCGGCGGCGCTCGGACTGCTGGTCCACGCCTGTGCCGCCCTCTCCCGCGCCTCCGCCCACACCCATACCCGGCCCTGAGCCGACCCGCCGACGTACCACCCCCGGATGAACCGCCCCACCGCACAGCCCACCGCACCACCCCACGAACCGCACCACCCAGCCCCACCCCCACGGAGCCGACGCCGTGGGCCCTGTCCGACACCGTATGAACCGACCGAGGAGTAACCCGCCATGACCCCCCAATCCCCCGCACCGGCAGCCCGCCGTCGGCACCGAGGCGGTGCGCGATGAGGGTGCTGCTGCTCGGAGCCAACGGATTCCTCGGCCGCTTCGTCGCCGACCGTCTGCTCGCCGACCCCGCTGTCCACCTCACGGCCCTCGGCCGCGGCGACGACGCCGACGTCCGCTTCGACCTCGCCGGCGGCAGCCCGGGAGCGCTCACCCGCTTCCTGGACGCCGTCCACCCCGGAGTCGTCGTCAACTGCGCCGGAGCCACCCGCGGCGGCGCCCGCGACCTCACCCGCCACAACACCGTCGCCGTCGCCACCGTCTGCGAGGCCCTGCGCCGCAGCCGCTGCGGCGCCCGGCTCGTCCAGGTCGGCTGCGCCTCCGAGTACGGCCCCTCGCAGCCCGGCTCCTCCACCGCCGAGGACGCCATCCCGCGCCCCGGCGGCCCGTACGGCGTCAGCAAGCTCGCCGCCACCGAGCTGGTCCTCGGCTCGGGCCTCGACGCCGTCGTGCTCCGGGTCTTCTCGCCCGTGGGCCCCGGCACCCCGGCCGGCTCCCCGCTCGGCCGGCTCGCCGAGGCGATGCGCCGGGCCATGCAGTCCGGCGACGGCGAGCTGAAGCTCAGCGGCCTCGGGGTGCAGCGGGACTTCGTCGACGTACGGGACGTGGCGCGGGCCGTCCACGCCGCCTCGCTCTCCGCCGCCCAGGGCGTCGTCAACATCGGCACCGGGCGGGCCGTCCGCCTCCGCGACGCCGCCGCCGTACTCGCGCGGGTCGCCGGGTACGCGGGCGCGCTCCACGAGCTGGACTCCCCGCCCCCGCGCCTGCCCATCGGGGCCCCGCGCACCTCCGCCGAGTCGGTCATGGAGCACCTCTCGGCGACCCCGTCCCCGTACCCGGACGGCTGCGGGGCCTGGCAGCAGGCCGACGTCCGCACCGCGCGCGACCGGCTCGGCTGGCGCCCCCGGATCAATCTGGAGGAGTCCCTCGCGGACATCTGGATGGAGGCGGCGTGCCGTATCTGACCGCTCCCACCGACGCCCGCAGGACCGCGGGCGGCGAACCGCTCGGCTTCGGCGTCCCCGGCTACGCCCACCCCCTGCTCGCCCCCGCCGAGTGGGCCGAGCTGACCCGGCCCGGCACCCCGCTGCACTGGGCCGTCCTCAACATCGCCGAAGGCCCCGGCACCCGGCCCGACCCGCACTGCCTGGAAGTGGCCGGGAAACTCCGCAACGCCCGGGAACGCGCCCTGCACGGCGAGGCCCCGGACGACTCCGTACGCGCCTGCGGCGGCCGGCTCCTCGGCCACCTCGACCTGGCCCACGGCAACCGGCCCTTCGACGAACTGATCGCCGACGCCCGGTCCTTCATCGACTGGTACCGGGTCGGCGGCTTCTACCTGGCCCGCTGCCCCGCCGAGCGGGCCCCACTGCCCGACGTCCGCCGTCTCACCGGCACCCTCCACGCCCTGCTGGCGGAGAGCGACAGCGCGGACGACGGCGGACGCCTGGTCCTGGGCCACGGCACCCACCCGCACCCCGGTTACGCGGAGGCGGCCGACCAACTGGTCACCTTCCAGGGCCCGTGGACCGACTACCGCTGGTCCCAGGTGGCCGAGTGGACGGCGGACTACCCGCCGGAGCGGTTCGCGCACTTCGTCCACGGGGTGCCGCGCACCCATCTCGACGAGGCGATGCGCATCGCCCGCTGGCAGGGCGCCGGGACGATCTTCTTCACGGACCGGGACGGACGGAGTGGACAAACCGATCCATTCGCGACGCTGCCCAGGTACTGGGACGAAATTGTCTCGCGGATCGGACCCGGTATCTCGGAATGAGAGGGGGCGTGGCAGTGTTACCGGAAGAACAACCGTACGTAGTCGAAGTACGTAAAATCCGACCACCTGCATTGTTGAGGTTCCTGTGTCGCTGCCACCCCTGGTCGAGCCAGCCGCTGAGCTCACCGTCGACGAGGTCCGCAGGTACTCCCGCCACCTGATCATCCCGGATGTCGGGATGGACGGGCAGAAGCGCCTGAAGAACGCCAAGGTGCTCTGTGTGGGCGCCGGCGGACTCGGCTCGCCGGCCCTGATGTACATGGCCGCGGCCGGTGTCGGCACGCTGGGCATCGTGGAGTTCGACGAGGTCGACGAGTCGAACCTGCAGCGCCAGATCATCCACAGCCAGGCCGACATCGGCCGGTCCAAGGCGGAGTCCGCCAAGGACTCCGTGCTGGGCATCAACCCGTACGTCAACGTGGTCCTTCACCAGGAGCGGCTCGAAGCCGACAACGTGAAGGAGATCTTCGCGCAGTACGACCTGATCGTGGACGGCACGGACAACTTCGCCACCCGCTATCTGGTCAACGACGCGGCGGTGCTGCTGAACAAGCCGTACGTGTGGGGCTCGATCTACCGATTCGACGGCCAGGCCTCCGTGTTCTGGTCCGAGCACGGCCCCTGCTACCGCTGCCTCTACCCGGAGCCCCCGCCGCCGGGCATGGTCCCCTCCTGCGCCGAGGGCGGCGTGCTGGGCGTCCTGTGCGCGTCGGTCGGCTCGATCCAGGTGACCGAGGCGATCAAGCTGCTCGCCGGCATCGGTGACCCGCTGGTGGGCCGTCTGATGATCTACGACGCCCTGGAGATGCAGTACCGCCAGGTCAAGGTCCGCAAGGACCCCGACTGCGCGGTCTGCGGCGAGAACCCGACCGTCACCGAGCTCATCGACTACGAGGCCTTCTGCGGCGTCGTGTCCGAGGAGGCCCAGGAGGCGGCGGCCGGCTCCACGATCACTCCCAAGCAGCTCAAGGAGTGGATCGACGGGGACGAGAAGATCGAGATCATCGACGTCCGCGAGCCGAACGAGTACGAGATCGTCTCGATCCCCGGTGCGAAGCTGATCCCGAAGAACGAGTTCCTCATGGGCAGCGCCCTCCAGGACCTCCCGCAGGACCGCCGTATCGTCCTGCACTGCAAGACGGGTGTCCGCAGCGCCGAGGTCCTCGCGGTCCTCAAGTCGGCGGGCTTCGCCGACTCGGTGCACGTCGGCGGCGGCGTGATCGGCTGGGTCAACCAGATCGAGCCCGAGAAGCCGGTCTACTAGAACGCGCAGAACCTTGCAGTACGGAGAAGGGGCCGGGCCACCGCACCAGGTGGGCCGGCCCCTTCTCCGTACGCGTCACCCGCAGGTCGTGCCGTCCTTGGGGACCTTCCCGTCCAGGAAGTAGCTGTCCACCGCCCGGGTCACACAGTCGCCCTCGCCGTAAGCCCCGTGCCCCTCACCCTTGTTGGTGAGCATGATGCCGACGCCCTTGCCCAGCTCGTCCGCCATCCGCTGCGCCCCCTCGTACGGGGTGGCCGGGTCGCCGGTCGTCCCGATGACCAGGATCGGGCCCGCGCCCGGCGCGCTGGTCTCCGGGGTCTCGTGCTCCCCCTCGACCGGCCACTGGGCGCACCAGCCCGCCGTGTCCCAGGCCAGGAACGGCCCGAACACCGGGGAGAGCCTGCGGAACTCCGGCAGCAGCGCGCGGGCCTCGTCCACCGTGGGGCGGGCCTTGGAGTCGGCGCAGGAGATCGCCCGCTGGGAGTGGGCCTGGGTGTCGTAACGCCCCTGGGCGTCACGGCCGTTGTACGAGTCGGCGAGGTGGAGCAGGCCGTCGCCCGTGCCCTTGTTCTCCGCCTCGTCCAGAGCGGCCGTCAGCGCGGGCCAGTTGGTCCGCGAGTAGAGCGGGGTGACGATGCCGGTGATGGCCAGGGACTCCGTCAGCTCGCGGCCGGAGGAGGTCGGCAGCGGCTTCCCGTCGATCTGGGCCAGCATCCGGGCGATGCGCTCCGAGCCCGCCTTCGGGTCCTGGCCGCGGTCCTTGAGGTAGTTCTCCAGGGCGCGCTGGAAGCCCGTCGTCTGGTTGCGGGCGTGGCCGATGCCGTCGGCCGTCGGGTCGACGACCGCGTCCAGCACGGTGCGCCCCACGTTGCGGGGGAAGAGGTGCGCGTACGTCCCGCCCAGCTCCGTACCGTACGAGAAGCCGAAATACGACAGCTTGTCGTCGCCGAGGACGTGGCGGATCAGGTCCAGATCGCGGGCGGCGTTGGACGTGCCCACGTGCGGGAGGACCTTGCCCGAGCGGCGCAGGCAGCCCGCGCCGAAGTCCGCGCCGTCCTTGATGAACGCCGCCTCCTCGGCCGCCGTGTCCGGGGTCAGGTCGACGCTCCGGAACGCCTGCTCCTGCTCCTCGTCGGTGCGGCACCGCACCCCGGAGCTGGCCGCGACCCCGCGCGGATCGAAACCCACCAGGTCGTAGCGGGAGTTGAGATTCCCGTACGAGGAAGCCGCGCGCGGCAGTATCTCGACGCCCGAACCGCCGGGACCGCCGAAGTTGAACAGCAGCGAGCCGATCCGGCGGTCCTTGTCGCGGGCCTGCTTGCGGATCAGCGCGATGGAGATCGTCTCCCCGGACGGCTTCGCGTAGTTCAGCGGCACCTCGACACTCGTACAACGCCAGTCGGCACCGGGCGCGCTGCCACCGCGCGGGGCCTCGCAGCGCTGCCAGTCGGGGCGCTGGGAGGTGAGGGCGGCGGGCAGGGGCGAGGCCTTCGGCGTCTCCCGCAGGACCGGGGGCGGAGAGGCGGCAGCGTCACCGGGGCGGCCGTCCGCCGGCTCGGTCTCCTCGGCCTCCGTGGTCAGCAGACCGCAGCCGGCCAGCAGTGACGCCGCCAGCAGACCCGCCCCCGCTCGTACGGCCCGTCGGTACGCACGCATGATCCGGCTCTTCCCTCCCCGTGGCCCGAAACCGGTGGTGACGCGTCGGGCAATTGCGATGTCCCGCCATGCTAATCGGCGCCTCTGACAGGGCATCGGGAACGGTGCCGCGAACGGTGTCGCACGAGGTGTCACCAGGGGCGCCGTACAAGGCGTCACACGAGGCGTCACAAGGGGTGTCGCACGAGGTGTCACAAGAGAGGGATCATTCGCAGACCGTGCCCGACTTCGGCACCGTCCCGTTCAGGAGATAGCCGTCGACGGCCCCCTGTACGCAGGCGTTCTTGCTGTTGTACGCCCCGTGGCCCTCTCCCTTGTACGTCAGCTCGACGCCCACTCCCTCGCCGAGCTTCTCCACCATCGCCTTCGCGCCCGCGTACGGGGTCGCCGGGTCACCGGTGTTGCCGATGACCAGGATCGGCGCCGAGCCGGGGGCGCTGACGTCCGGGGTCTCCCAGGCGCCCGCCACCGGCCAGCCGGTGCAGCCCATCAGGCCCCAGCCCAGGTACTCCCCGAACATCGGGGACGCCTTGCGGAAGGCGGGCAGGGCCGCCTTCGTCTGCTCCAGGGTGAAGCGCTGCTTGTTGTCGGCGCAGTTGATCGCGATGTTGGCGGCGTTGGAGTTGTCGTACCGCCCGTCCTCGGAGCGGCCGTTCAGCGAGTCGGCCAGCGCGAGGAGGAGGGCGCCGGCGCCCCCCTCGGCCTCGTCCAGGCCCTGTTCCAGCAGCGGCCAGGTCTCCTTGGAGTAGAGCGCGGAGGCGATGCCGGTGGTGGCCAGGGTCTGCGTCAGCGGCCGGTCGCCGAGCCCGTCGATCGGCTTCTCCTCCAGCTTCACCAGGAGGTCGGCGATCCACTTCTCGACCTCCGCCCCGGTGGAGCCGGGCAGGGCGCACTTGTCGCCGCGGTCCGCGCAGTCCTCGGTGAAGTTGTCGAAGGCGAGCTGGAACCCCTGGGCCTGGCCGAGGGAGGACTGCTCGACGTCCTTGGTGGGGTCGACCACCGCGTCGAAGACCGCCCGGCCGACCTTGTCCGGGAAGAGGTGGGCGTAGACGCCGCCGAGTTCGGTGCCGTAGGAGATGCCGAAGTAGTGCAGCTTGTCGTCGCCGAGCACCGTGCGCATCAGATCCATGTCGCGGGCGGCGTTCGTCGTCCCCACATAGGGGAGTTCGGGGCCCGAGTTCTTCTTGCAGGTGGCGATGAAGTCCTTCTGGCCCTGGACGAACTCCTTCTCCTCCGCCGCGTCGTCCGGTGTGGAGTCCTCCTGGTACATGGCGTCCAGCTGGGCGTCGTCCGCGCACTCCACGCCCTCGCTGCGCCCCACCCCGCGCGGGTCGAAGCTCACCAGGTCGTACCGGGTGCGGAGCTTGTCGTAGTCCGCGCCGAAGGCCGGCAGGGTCGCGACACCGGACGCGCCGGGCCCGCCGAAGTTGAACAGGAGCGACCCGATCCGCCGCTTCTGGTCCTTGGCCTTCCCCCGGATCAGCGCCAGCTCGATCGTCCGGCCGTCCGGCTCCCCGTAATCCAGCGGTACGTCCATGAAGGAGCACTCCCAGACCGTGCCGCCGGGCAGCGGGGAGGGCGACTCCCCACCGCCCTGGGCCACGTTCGGCGCCGGGCACGGCGACCAGTCCAGCTCCTGCGACGCCAGCTCCTTCGAGGTGGCGGTGGGGGAGGCGGTCGAGGCCCCGGAGGGCGTCGAGCGGCCCTCCCCGCCTCCGTCGTCGCCGTCCGAGCAGCCGGCCAGGGGCAGCAGCACGGTGGCGGTGGCGGCGAGGGCGGCGGCACGCAGGGCGGGGGAAGTCCTCATGGGCTCCATCGTGCGGCGGGGCGCCGGGGAGCGCGCGGGGCACGGTCCATGCGGGTGGTGCGCCCGTCGGTACGGAAGGCCCCCCGGAGGCGGCGAGGAAGGCCCCTGGAGGCGGAACGGAAGCCCCCCCCCGGGAGGCGGGTGCGGGGAGGGCCCCTGGAGGCGGTGCGGAAGGCCTCTGGAGGCCCGCAGCTCGTCCTCTCGGGCCGGCTGGGCGCCCGCAGTTCGCCCTTCCGGGTCGGCTGTGCCCCGGCAGCTCGCCCCGCCAGGCCGGCTCCGCGCCCTACAGCTCGCCCTTCCGGGTCAGCTGGTTGAAGCAGATCCACCCCGGCAGCACCGGCAGCCACAGCGTCATCACGCGGTACAGCAGCACCGCCGGCGCCGCGACCTCCATCGGCAGGCCGACCGCGATCAGGCCCAGCGTCAGGGCGCCCTCGACCGCGCCCATCCCGCCCGGGGTGGGCGCCGCGGAGCCGAGGGCGTTGCCCGCGAGGAAGACCACGGCGATGCTCGCGTAGCTCAGCTGGGTCACGTCCGGGCCGCTGAACGCCCGGATCGACGCGTCCAGACAGAGCACGAACAGACCCGTCAGCAGCAGCATCCCGCCGATCCCGGTGACCAGCTTCTGCGGCCGCTGCACCACGTCCAGCATGCGCGGTACGACCCCGGCGAAGAGCGAGCGCACCCGCGTCACCACGAACTTCCGCAGGAACGGGATGGCCGTCACCACCAGCACCAGCACCGCGACCGTCAGCAGACCGGCGATCACCGTACGGGAGGGGGTGAGCGAGTCCGGGGTCTTCTCCGTACCGGTGAGATAGCCGAAGAGGGCCAGCAGCAGGATGTGGCAGCCGAGCCCGAAGAGCTGGGAGGCCCCGACGCTCGCCACGGCCAGACCGGGGCGCACTCCGGCGCGCTGGAGGAAGCGGGTGTTCAGCGCCACCCCGCCGACGGCGGCCGGGGCGACGATCTTCACGAACGAACCGGCCACCTGTGCCTGCACGGTCTTGCGGAACGGCACCCGCTCCGGCACGAACCCCAGCAGGCTCATCGCCGCCGCCACGTAGCTGAGCGCCGAGAAACCGAGCGCGGCGGCCACCCAGCCCCACTCCGCCTGCTCCACGAGCACTCCGAAGTCGGCCTGGGTGACCTGGGAGATCAGGAAGTACGCGGCGATGGCCCCGGCGATGAAGCTGAAGAGGGTCCGGGGCTTGATCCGCTCCAGGCGGACCGGTTCGACCGGTGCCTGCGGCCGGATCAGCAGCACCTGGCGGCGGATCTGGGCCAGCAGGTCCCCCTCCCGGGCCTCCTCCAGCGCATCGTCCACGGCCCGCTTCTCGGCCTGCTTCTCGGTCCGCAGCGACTTGCGCTCGGCCCGGTGACCGGCCTTGGGCTCGGCCTTCCGCCCCGCCGGCCGCTCGGCTGCCCGCTCGGCCGTCTGCCCGGCTGCCAGTCCGGCTGTCTGCCCGGCCTCGCGCTCCGGCGTACGCTCCCCGGCGTCCCGCGCCGAGCCCTCGTCGGCGGCCCGGGTCGCATCGTGCGCCGCGTCCTGCGCCCGCGCCTCCTTGGCCGCCTGCGAGGCCTCCAGCACCGCCTCGCGCTCCTGCTGCGAACGCTCCCGCGCGAGCCGGCGCAGCGTCGCCCGGGTGGAGCGGCTCAGCGCGATCGGCTGGAGCAGCGGCAGACAGTCCGCGACGGCGTCCGGCCCGAGCACGGCCAGGGCGCCGGAGACCGAACGCTCGGCCCCCACCCGCAACCCCAGCGTGGTCAGCAGCTGGGCCACGTCCATCCGCAGCACCAGGTCACCGGCGGCGATCTCGCCGCCGCGCAGGTCCGTCACGAACGCCTTGCCGGAGCGATCCACCAGCAACGCGTCACCGGTCAGCCTGCGGTGCGCGATCCGGCGCGACTGGAGGGCCTTCACCTGACGCCAGGCGCCGCGCATCAGGTCGTCGGTGATCTCCTCGTCCTCCATCTGGTCCAGCGACCGGCCGCCGATGTGCTCGTAGACGAGCATCACCGCGTCCGGGCCCAGCTCGGAGGTGGCGATCAGCTTGGGCGCGTTGGCCCCGGCGGCGATGGCCGCGTACGCGAGCAGCGCCTCCTGCTCCAGCGCCTGCCGCAGCGACTGGATCGAGCGGCGCTGGGTGATCCCGCGCAGCGTCAGCCGGCGCCAGGCCCGGTAGAAGAACCCCTGGGCCTGCTGCTCCCGGTCGACGACCGTCACGTCCAGCGGCGGCCCGTCCTCCAGGGTGACCAGGTACCGCCGTCCCCGGTCGTTCGGGTCGGTGTTGTCGTTGTCGGGGGCGTCCTCGGTGCGCATCGCGGCGACCGGCCGGAAGCCGACGTGCCGCAACCCCGCCATCAGGTGCTGGCCGGTGGGGCGGACGTTCGGGGAGCCGACCGCGTACAGCGTTCCGTACGCCACGGTCCAGCCGATCAGGACCGTCAGGATGATCGAGAACGGGGTGGTGTAGCCGCCGACGAGCATCGCGAACGCGTCGAGCAGCAGGACCGCCCAGAGCACGACCCGCCAGCGCGGCCGTCTCGCCATCCCGACCGCGGTCATGTACGCGATCACCGGGGCGAGGTAGCCGTGCACCGGGTCGGTCAGTCCGGCGCCCGGCTGCGGCTGCGTCAGCGCCTCCTGGATGGTGCCGGGCGCGGACCGCGAGACCCAGAGGTCGGTGGCGAGGGTGACCCCGTGGGCGAGCACGGCGGCCAGTACGCCGTCGGCGATGCGCAGCCCGTCCCGCTTGATCAGCCGCTCGATGGCGAAGGCGACCGGTACGAGCAGCACGGCGATGCTGGAGACCAGTCCGGCCATCTTGATCAGCAGATCGGGCGCCTGCTCGGTGCCCTTGGAGATGTCGTCCTCGAGGCCGGTGGTGGTGCCCTGGGCGAAGGCGGCGACGGCGAACAGCAGGGCGATGGCGGCGATGCCGATGAGCAGCCGCATCAGGTCGGACGGGCGGTGCACCCGGGCGGGGAGCAGCGGTTCGTCGCCGGAGACCCGGTCGGTCAGGGCGGCCTCGGCGGAGGCCAGGGTGGAGCCGGTCAGGTGGCCGCTGGTGGAGGCGGTGGGGCCGTCGGCGCGGAGTACGGCGGTGGGATCCGGGGCCTTCTCCAGGCGCTGCCCGGCGGGCGTCGGCGCGTTCGAGGGCTCCGGCGCGTTCGAAGGCGCCGGAGCGTTCGAAGGTTCTGGGGCGTCCGAGGGCTCCGGCGCGTTCGAAGATTCGGGAGCGTTCGAAGGGGCCGGCGCACTCCCCGCGCGCTCCCCGGCGGGCTCCGGCGAGTTCGACGGGCGGTCTCCGGCATCGGAGGCGTCCGCCGCCTTCGGTGGCTGCACGCCCTGCTCCTTCGTCGCCTCTGGTTCGTCTTCGTGGTCTCGTATCACCGGTCACCGCCCGGATGATGGTGGC
The DNA here is from genome assembly GCF_040703535.1 of Streptomyces sp. NPDC007346. Classification (NCBI taxonomy): domain Bacteria; kingdom Bacillati; phylum Actinomycetota; class Actinomycetes; order Kitasatosporales; family Streptomycetaceae; genus Streptomyces; species Streptomyces sp. NPDC007346. Next base: position 31,379 of record NZ_JBEYKR010000049.1, on the reverse strand, counting down.
ACGGCCCGGAGACGGAGGGGGGCATCAGGGTGCGTCGCCCAGGCGCGGGATGCGCAACATACGCCCCTTTGCACCCGCGCGCATGCCCGGCGCCCCTACCGGCACGGATCCGGCCCCGCTGTCGGTGGCGTACGGCAGGATGGGGCGGATGAGCCACGACGAGACGGGTGAACTGCCGGAGTACGCGGAGCGGGTCCTCGACGTCGCCGACCTGATCCCGCCGGGCCGGGTCATGACGTACGGCGACGTCGCGGAGTGGCTGGGCGACGGCGGCCCCCGGCAGGTCGGCCGGGTCATGGCGCTGTACGGCTCCGCCGTGCCCTGGTGGCGCGTGGTGCGGGCGGACGGGGCGCTGCTCCCGGGCAACGAGCTGCGGGCGCTGGACCACTACCGAGCGGAGGGCACCCCGCTGCGCGAGGCGTCGCGCCATGCCGACGGCCACCTCCCCCGGCTCGACATGCGACGCGCGCGCTGGGACGGCGAGGGGGCGGGTGACGGCGGCCCCGCAGGCGGTCAGGGCGAGGAAACTCACATCTGACGGCCCGCGCCGCCACCCGTGTCCGGCAGGGCGCGTCCCGCTACGTGACGAGGGACGCAGCGCACCCGCCGCCTCCCGCGCCCCCGCTGGCGTAGCGTCGTCACCGCGCTCCACGCGCGCCCCTCTCCTCGTCCCGCACGATTTCCCTCGTCCCTCATGACCTGTCCGGTCCGTACGACCCGGACCCGTACGTCCCCGTAAACCCACCAGGACCGGCGATCCACGTGAGCTCCTCCTCTTCCACCCGGCACAGTCCGCACCGTGAGTCACGGCCGCGGACCACGGGCGCGTACCGACTGGTGCGCACTCCGCCGGGTTCCGTGGAGCCTCCTCTCCTGGACGCAGGCCAGCGTGCCGTGGTTGATCACGCCGAAGGACCGCTGCTCGTCCTCGCGGGTCCCGGCACCGGAAAGACCACCACGCTCGTGGAGTCCGTGGCGGCCCGGGTGAACCGGGGCGCCGACCCCGCCCGCATCCTCGTCCTCACCTTCAGCCGCAAGGCCGCCGTCGAGCTGCGCGACCGGATGGCGGCCCGGCTCGGCGCGGCCCGCGGTCCGCAGGCCACCACCTTCCATGCGTACTGCTACGCCCTGGTCCGCGCCCACCAGGACGCCGATCTCTTCGCCGACCCGCTGCGCCTGCTCTCCGGACCCGAGCAGGACGTCACCGTCCGCGACCTGCTCGCGGGCCAGCTCGACCTGGAGAAGGAGGGCCTGGCGCACGTCCGCTGGCCCGACGAGCTGCGCGCCTGCCTGACCACCCGCGGCTTCGCCGACGAGGTGCGCGCCGTGCTCGCCCGCAGCCGCGAACTGGGCCTCGGCCCGGACGCGCTCGCCGCCTTCGCCCGCCGCACGGGCCGCCCGGACTGGTCGGCGGCGGCCCAGTTCCTCGCCGAGTACCTCGACATCCTCGACGCCCAGGGCGTCCTGGACTACGCGGAGCTGGTCCACCGCGCGGTCCTGCTCGCCGAGCGCCCCGAGGTCTCCGCGCGACTGGCCGGGGCGTACGACGCCGTGTACGTCGACGAGTACCAGGACACCGACCCGGCGCAGGTACGCCTGCTGCACGCACTGGCGGGGAACCGGGCGCGCGGGGCGCACGCCGGGGGCGGGAGCGGGGGGCGCGGGGCGGGCGGCGGCCGGACGCTGGTGGCCTTCGGCGACCCGGACCAGTCGATCTACACGTTCCGGGGCGCCGACGTGAACGGCATCCTCGAATTCCCCGACACGTTCCGGAGGGCCGACGGCACTCCCGCCCCCGTGGGCGTGCTCACCACCTCGCGGCGCTCCGGCTCCGAGCTGCTCGCGGCGACCCGGCTGCTCACCCGCCGCATGCCGCTGACCCGGCTGCCCGCCGACACCGTCCGCGCCCACCGCGAGCTGCACGCCGTCCGGGAGGGCGGCCGGGTGGAGACGTACACCTACCCGACCGCCTCCACGGAGCTGGAGAACATCGCGGACCTGCTGCGCCGCGCCCATCTGGAGGACGGGGTTCCGTGGCGGGAGATGGCCGTGCTGGTACGGGCCGGAGGCCGCTCGCTGCCCGCCGTCCGCCGCGCCCTCACCTCCGCCGGCGTCCCCCTGGAGGTCGACGGCGACGACCTCCCGCTCCGCCACGAACCGGCCGTCGCCCCGCTGCTGACGGCTCTGCGCACGGTGGCCACGGCGGCACTGCACACCGGCCGGTCCGACGAGGCGGAGGCGGGGGCGGGGGCGGACCGGGGGGCGGGACCGGCGGAGACCTCGGCCTCTGCCCCGGAGGCGGACCGGGAAGCGGACCAGGAGATGCATCCGGCGGAGGCCTCGGCGTCGGAGACGAACCCCTCGCCGGCCCCGGCCCCGGCCCCGGCCCCGGCAGCGACCGCGAAGCCGGACCGTGCCGAGGCCGGCGAGCCCCGCGCGGACGAGCCCCGCGCGGACGAGCCCCGCGCGGACGAGGAGCCCCGCGTCGGCGACGAGCCCCGCGCGGAAGCCCCCGTCACCGCCCCCTGGCTCGACACCGAGACCGCCCTCACCCTCCTCGCCTCCCCCCTCGGCTCCATGGACGCCGCCGATCTGCGCCGCCTCGGCCGGGCCCTGCGCGACGAGGAGCGGGCCGCCGGGATCCGCCTCCCCGCCCCCTCCGACGAGCTGCTGGCCCGCGCCCTGGCCGAGCCCGAGCGGCTGGTCACGCACGACCCGGCGTACGCCCACGGCGCGCAGCGCCTCGGCGCGCTCCTGCGCAAGGCCCGCGAGCTCCTCGAAGGCGGCGGGACCGCCGAGGAGGCCCTGTGGACCCTGTGGAACGGCACCCCCTGGCCCGGCAGGCTGGAGCGGGCCGCACTGCGCGGCGGGGCGGGCGGACGCAACGCCGACCGGGACCTCGACGCGGTGTGCGCCCTGTTCGACACCGCCGCGCGCGCCGAGGAGCGCACCGGGGGGCGCGGGGCCCTCAACTTCCTGGAGGAGGTCGACGCCCAGGACATCGCCGCCGACACCCTCTCCCGGCGGACCGCCCGCCCCGACGCCGTACGCCTGATGACCGCCCACCGCTCCAAGGGCCTGGAGTGGCGGCTCGTCGTCGTGGCCGGGGTCCAGGAGGGGCTCTGGCCCGACCTGCGCCGCCGGGGCTCCCTCCTGGAGGCGGACCGGATCGGCCGCGACGGGCTCGCCGAACCTCTCACGCCCGGGGCCCTGCTCGCCGAGGAGCGCCGCCTCTTCTACGTCGCCGCCACCCGCGCCCGCGAACGCCTCGTCGTCACCGCCGTGAAGGCCCCCGCCGACGACGGCGATCAGCCCTCCCGCTTCCTCACCGAGCTGGGCGTCGAACCCCGCGACGTCACCGGCCGCCCGCGCCGCCCCCTCGCCGTCGCCGCGCTCGTCGCCGAGCTGCGCGCCACCACGGTCGACCCGGCCGCCTCCGACGCCCTGCGGGACGCCGCCGCCCACCGCCTCGCCCGGCTCGCCGCGCTCACCGACGACGAGGGCCAGGCGCTCGTGCCCGCCGCCCACCCGTCCCGCTGGTGGGGCCTGGACGAACCGACCCGCTCCGCCGTCCCCCTGCGCGACCGCGACCAGCCCGTCACCCTCTCCGGCTCCGCCCTCGACCAGCTCGCCAACACCTGCGCCCTCCAGTGGTTCCTGGGCCGCGAGGTGAAGGCCGACGCCCCGGCCACCGCCGCCCAGGGGTTCGGCAACGTCGTCCACGTACTCGCCGACGAGGTCGCCTCCAGCCGTACGCCCGCCGATCTCGACGTCCTCATGGAGCGCCTGGACTCCGTCTGGAACGGCCTCGCCTTCGACGCCCCCTGGAAGTCCGAGCAGGAGAAGGACCAGGCCCGCGCCGCCCTGGAACGCTTCCTGCACTGGCACGTCCTGGACCGGGGCGGCCGCACGCCCACCGCCAGCGAGCACGACTTCGACGTGACCCTGGAGGCGGGCGCGTACGCCGTCCGCATCCGGGGCTCCATGGACCGGGTGGAACAGGACGCCGAAGGAAGGGCGTACGTCGTCGACTTCAAGACCGGCAAGGGCGCGCCCACCAAGGACGAGGTCGCCACCCACCCCCAGCTCGCCGTCTACCAGCTGGCCGTCCGGGAGGGCGCGGTCGACGAGGTCTTCGACGGGAAGCGGCCCGAGCCCGGCGGCGCCGAACTGGTCCAGCTCCGTCAGCCCGCCCCCAAGAAGGAGGGCGGCGACGCCTTCCCCAAGGTCCAGGCGCAGGAGCCGCTGGCCGGGGAGTGGGTCTCCGACCTGCTCGCGACGGCCGCCGGAAAGGTCCTGGACGAACGGTTCACGCCCACCACCGGCACGCACTGCACGCACTGCACCTTCCGCGCCTCGTGCAGCGCGCAGCCGGAGGGGCGGCAGGTGGTGGAGTGAGGGATCCGGTTCGTACCGGGTTGTCAGTGGCTCCGGTTACCGTTTCCCACGTGTCCTCGCGCATCACCGATCCCGAGCAGCTCAAGGAGCTCCTGGGGATCCCCTTCACCCCGGAGCAGACGGCCTGCATCACCGCGCCGCCCGCCCCGCAGGTGATCGTGGCCGGAGCCGGGTCGGGGAAGACCACGGTGATGGCGGCCCGTGTGGTCTGGCTCGTCGGCACCGGCCAGGTCGCACCCGAGCAGGTCCTCGGCCTCACCTTCACCAACAAGGCGGCGGGCGAGCTGGCCGAGCGCGTCCGCAAGGCGCTCATCGCCGCCGGGGTCACCGACCCCGAGGTCATCGACCCGGACAACCCGCCGGGCGAGCCCACCATCTCCACGTACCACGCCTTCGCCGGCCGCCTCCTCACCGAGCACGGCCTGCGCATCGGCCTGGAGCCCTCCACCCGCCTCCTCGCCGACGCCACCCGCTACCAGCTCGCGGCGAAGGTTCTGCGCGAGGCCCCGGGTCCGTATCCGGCGCTCACCCGCTCCTTCTCCACCCTGGTCAGCGACCTCCTGGCGCTCGACGGGGAGCTGTCCGAACACCTCGTACGCCCCGGCCGGCTGGACACGTACGACACCGAGCTGCTGCGGGAGCTGGCCACCGCCAGGCTCAGCAACGCAGACCTGCGCAAGATCCCCGAGACCGCTGAGGCCCGCCGCTCCCTCCTCGGCCTCACCGAGCGCTACCGGACCGCCAAGCGGAGCCGGGACCTCCTGGACTTCGGCGACCAGATCGCCCTCTCCGCCGAGCTGGCCCTGACCCGGCCCGAGGTGGGGGCGATCCTGCGGGAGGAGTTCCGGGTCGTGCTGCTGGACGAGTACCAGGACACGTCGGTGGCCCAGCGACTGCTGCTCTCGGCGCTGTTCGGCAGCGGTACGTCCGCCACGGCCACCGGCCACGCGGTGACCGCCGTCGGCGACCCCTGCCAGGCGATCTACGGCTGGCGCGGCGCCTCCGTCGCCAACCTGGACGACTTCCCCGAGCACTTCCCGCACGCCGACGGCACCCCCGCCACCCGCTACAGCCTCAGCGAGAACCGCCGCAGCGGCGGCCGCCTCCTCCACCTCGCCAACGGCCTCGCCGAGCCGCTGCGCGCGATGCACGAGGGCGTCGAGGCGCTGCGCCCCGCGCCGGGGGCGGAGCGCGACGGGATGGTCCGGTGCGCCCTGCTGAGCACGCACACCGAGGAGATCGACTGGCTCGCGGACTCCCTCGCCCACCTCGTGCGCACCGGCACCCCACCCGGCGAGATCGCCGTCCTGTGCCGCACGGCCGGGGACTTCCCGCAGATCCAGGCGGCCCTGGTCGCCCGGGACATCCCGGTCGAGGTGGTCGGCCTGGCCGGGCTGCTGCACCTGCCCGAGGTGGCCGACCTGGTCGCCGTCTGCGAGGTCCTCCAGGACCCGGGCGCCAACGCCTCCCTGGTCCGCCTCCTCACCGGCCCGCGCTGGCGCATCGGCCCCCGTGACCTCGCGCTCCTGGGCCGCCGCGCCCGCCTCCTGGTCCACCGGGCCGCCCACGGGGAGGACGCCGACCCGGACCGGCGGCTCGCGGAGGCCGTCGAGGGCACGGACCCGGCCGAGGTGATATCGCTGGCCGACGCCCTGGACACCTTCCTCATCGCGGGGGACGCGGCGGACGACGCCCTGCCGTTCTCGGCGGAGGCCCGCGTGCGCTTCGCCCGGCTCGCCCGCGAGCTGCGCGACCTGCGCCGCTCGCTCGCCGACCCCCTGATGGACGTCCTGCACCGGGTCCTGGCCACCACCGGTCTGGAGGTCGAGCTGTCCGCCTCCCCGCAGGCGCTGGCCGCCCGCCGCCGCGAGACGCTGGCCAACTTCCTGGACGTAGCCGCCTCCTTCGCCTCCCTGGACGGCGAGGCGTCGCTGCTCGCCTTCCTCGGCTTCCTGCGGACGGCCGCGCAGTACGAGAAGGGCCTCGACAACGCGCTGCCCGGCGGCGAGAACACCGTCAAGGTCCTCACCGCGCACAAGTCCAAGGGCCTGGAGTGGGATGTGGTCGCCGTGCCCGGCCTGGTCACCGGCCAGTTCCCGAGCGACCGGTCCCGCGACGCCTGGACCGCCCAGGCCAAGGTGCTCCCGCACGCCCTGCGCGGCGACGCGGCGACCCTTCCCGTGCTGGGCGCGTTCGACGCGAAGGGCATGAAGGCGTTCAAGGAGGAGATGAAGGAGCACCAGCACACGGAGGAGCTGCGCCTCGGGTACGTCACCTTCACCCGCCCCCGCTCCCTCCTCCTCGGCTCCGGCCACTGGTGGGGCCCGTCCCAGAAGCGGACGCGCGGCCCGTCGGCGTTCCTGGAGGCGCTGTACGAGCACTGCGTGGCGGGCCACGGCGAGATCGAGGCCTGGGCGGACGAGCCCGCCGAGGACGAGGAGAACCCGGCCCTCGCGACGCCCGGCACCGACCAGGCCTGGCCGCTCCCGCTCGACGCCACGGCTCTGGCCCGCCGCCGCGCGGCCCGGGACACGGTGCTGGCCCACCTGGAGAGCCTGGCCGTCCACGGGGCCGAGGAGCCACCGGCGTACGGGCCCGAACCCGATGCCGTACCGGCGTACGAGGACGAGCCCCCGATCGACGGGCCCCCGACCGGCGAGCCCCCGATCGACGAGGACTGGGACTGGGACGACCTCCCCGCCGAACGCCCCCCGGGCGCCCCGGACACGCCCCCGCACGCCCAGGCCGCCCCCGACGCGGCACCGGAGCCCGTACGGCACACCGCCCCGCACATCCCCGCCGCCCGCCACCCGCGGGAAACCGGCCCTGCGCAGAGCCTCACCCCCGAGGAGACCCGCACCCTCGCCTCCTGGGACCGGGATCTCGACGCCCTGGCCGGGGAGCTGCGCCGCGCCCGCGCCACCGTGCACGACGTCCTGGTCCCCGCCTCGCTCTCCGCCACCCAGCTGCTGCGCCTGGCCGAGGACCCCGACGCCTTCGCCAAGGAGCTGGCCCGGCCCATGCCCCGGCCGCCGCAGCCCGCCGCCCGTCGGGGCACCCGGTTCCACGCCTGGGTGGAGTCCCGGTACGAGGAGCTGCCGCTGCCCATGCTCGGCCCCGACGAGCTGCCCGGGGGCGACGAGAGCGACGCGGAGATCGCCGACGAGCGCGACCTCGCCGAGCTGAAGGAGGCCTTCGAGCGCACGGCGTACGCCCGGCGCACTCCGTACCGGGTGGAGACCCCGTTCCAGATCACCCTGGCCGGCCGGGTGATCCGGGGCCGGATCGACGCCGTGTACCGCACGGGTGACACCTACGAGATCGTCGACTGGAAGACCACCCGCCACCGCACGGCCGACCCCCTCCAGCTCGCCGTCTACCGGCTGGCCTGGGCCGAGCTGCACGATCTGCCGCTCACCGACGTCACCGCCACCTTCCTCTACGTACGCACCGGGGAGACCGTCCACCCGCGGGGACTGCCGGGCCGGGCCGAGCTGGAGCGGATCCTGCTGGACGAGCCCGCCCCGCGGGACGGTTAGGCTCAACGGCATGAGCGAGACCCCGGACAGCGCCGTCCGTACGTACACCGAACAGCACCGCGCAGCCTTCCTCGACGACCTCGCCGAGTGGCTGCGCATCCCGTCCGTATCCGCGCAGCCGGAGCACGAGGGGGACGTACGGCGCAGCGCCGAATGGCTGAGCACCAAGCTCGAGGAGACCGGCTTCCCGGTCACCGAGGTCTGGGAGACCCCCGGCGCCCCGGCGGTCTTCGCCGAGTGGCCCAGCGAGGACCCCGGCGCCCCGACGGTCCTGGTCTACGGCCACCACGACGTGCAGCCCGCCGCCCGCGAGGACGGCTGGGACACCGACCCGTTCGAGCCGGTGATCCGCGACGGCAGGATGTACGGGCGCGGCGCGGCCGACGACAAAGGCCAGGTGTTCTTCCACACCCTCGGCGTCCGGGCCCACCTCGCCGCCACCGGCCGCACCACTCCCGCCGTCCACCTCAAGCTGCTGATCGAGGGCGAGGAGGAGTCGGGCTCCCCGAACTTCCGAGCCCTGACCGAGCGGTACGCCGCCCGCCTCGCCGCCGACGCCGTGATCGTCTCCGACACCGGCATGTGGGACGAGGACACCCCGACCGTCTGCACCGGCATGCGCGGCCTCGCGGAGTGCGAGATCGAGCTGTACGGCCCCGCCCAGGACATCCACTCCGGATCGTTCGGGGGAGCCGTCCCCAACCCGGCCACCGAGATCGCCCGCCTGGTCGCCGCCCTCCACGACGAGAACGGCCGCGTCGCGATCCCCGGCTTCTACGACGGGGTCACCGACCTCACCGGCACCGAGCGGGCCCTCTTCGCCGAGCTGCCCTTCGACGAGGCCACCTGGCTGCGTACGGCGAAGTCGCGGGCGGCCTCCGGCGAGGCCGGGTACTCCACGCTGGAGCGCGTCTGGGCCCGCCCCACCGCCGAGGTCAACGGCATCGGCGGCGGCTACCAGGGCGCGGGCAGCAAGACGATCATCCCCTCCTCCGCCCTGGTGAAGATCAGCTTCCGGCTGGTCGACGACCAGGACCCCGCCCGCGTACAGGAGGCCGTCCGTGCCTGGACCGAGTCCCGCGTCCCGGCGGGCCTCCGGCACCGCATCGCGTTCCAGCCCGCCACCCGCCCCTGCCTGACCCCGCTGGACCACCCCGCCCTCCAGGCGGTGGCCCGCGCGATGGGCCGGGCCTTCGGCAAGAAGATCCTCTTCACCCGCGAGGGAGGCTCGGGCCCGGCCGCCGACCTCAGGGACGTCCTCGGCGCCCCCGTCCTCTTCCTCGGCATCTCCGTACCCTCCGACGGCTGGCACGCGCCGAACGAGAAGGTCGAGCTCGACCTGCTGCTGAAGGGCGTGGAGACGACCGCGTACCTGTGGGGCGAACTGGCCACGGCGCTCGGCCGCCGACGAAGCGGCTGAATCCGATGAAGCCGCCGCACCCGACGCACCCGCCGAACTCGCCGCACCTCCACGTACCTCCGTACACCCGTTCCGCCCAGGGGGAGTAGGAAGCACCTGTGAGCACCTTCGACAACGCCACCGCAGACCGCCCGATCGGCCTAACCGCGCCCAGCGGCATCGACCGCGCGGCGCACCACCGCCTCGACGAGGCGTGGCTGGCCGTGGCGTGGAGCCATCCGACGACCCGCGTCTTCGTCGTATCCGGCGGCCAGGTGCTGATCGACGACACCCCCGAGGGGGGCACCTCGATCGTCATGACCCCGGCCTTCGAGGCCCCGGTCACCGAGACCCACCGGTACTTCCTCGGCACCGACGAGAAAGGCGTCAGCTACTTCGCGCTCCAGAAGGACTCGCTGCCCGGCCGCATGGACCAGTCGGCCCGCCCGGCCGGACTGCGCGAGGCGGGCCTGCTGCTCGGGCCGCGCGACGCGGGCCTGATGGTGCACGCGGTCGCCCTGGAGAACTGGCAGCGCCTGCACCGCTTCTGCTCCCGCTGCGGCGAGCGCACCGTCATCGCCGCGGCCGGGCACATCCGCCGCTGCCAGGCCTGCGGCGCCGAGCACTACCCGCGCACCGACCCGGCGGTCATCATGCTCGTCACCGACGACCAGGACCGCGCGCTGCTGGGCCGCCAGGTGCACTGGCCCGAGGGGCGCTTCTCCACGCTCGCCGGATTCGTCGAGCCCGGGGAGTCGATCGAACAGTCCGTGATCCGCGAGGTGTACGAGGAGGCGGGCATCACCGTCGGCGAGGTCGAGTACGTCGCCAGCCAGCCGTGGCCCTTCCCCTCCAGCCTGATGCTGGGCTTCATGGCACGGGCGACCTCCTCGGAGATCAACGTGGACGGCGAGGAGATCGAGGAGGCCCGCTGGTTCTCCCGCGAGGACCTCACGGCCGCCTTCGAGTCCGGCGAGGTCATGCCCCCGTTCGGCATCTCGATCGCCGCCCGGCTGATCGAGCTCTGGTACGGGAAGCCGCTGCCGAGGCCGGGCAGCCTGCACCGCACGAACTGAACGGGGCGGCTCCGGACGCACGAATGCCCCCGGCGCGCGCCGGGGGCATTCGTGGAAGCTCGGTGCGTCGAGCGCGGGCCTCAGGCGTCCAGCGCCTGCTTCACCTGGGCGAGCGAGGGGTTCGTCATGACCGACTCGGTGCCGGAGGGAGAGACGATCAGAAGCGTCGGGACTGTCTGATTTCCGCCATTCGCCTTCTCGACGAACGCCGCCGAGTCCGGGTCGTGCTCGATGTTGACCTCGTTGTACGCGATGCCCTCGCGGTCCATCTGGCCCTTGAGCCGACGGCAGTAGCCGCACCAGGTGGTGCTGTACATCGTCACAGTGCCCGCCATGTCGCTGGCGCTCCCTTGTCTCGTCCGTCCCGCTGCGCGGCCGGCAGCGTCCGATGCGGCCCGGCGGCGTCGACCGCCTTCCCGCACCGAGTGGAACGTACGGGACGCGGCCACCATTCCCACAGGCGCGGGGGCCGCTCGGCCACGAGGCCCGCACCGGTACGACGAATACCTCACCCCTGTGGACAACCGCCGCATCCGCCCCGCGCGACCTGGCAGCATGGCGGGGTGACAGCAGCAACGCACTCCACCCTCTTCCCACAGGTTCCCGAGACCCCGGACGCCGTGCTCGACGGGCTCGACCCCGAGCAGCGCGAGGTGGCCCTCGCCCTGCACGGACCGGTATGCGTGCTGGCCGGAGCGGGTACGGGCAAGACCCGCGCGATCACCCACCGCATCGCGTACGGGGTGCGGGCGGGCATCCTCCAGCCCGCCACGGTCCTCGCCGTCACCTTCACCAACAGGGCCGCGGGCGAGATGCGCGGACGGCTCCGGCAGCTCGGCGCGACCGGGGTCCAGGCGCGGACCTTCCACTCCGCGGCGCTCCGCCAGCTCCAGTATTTCTGGCCGAAAGCAGTCGGTGGTGAGCTGCCCCGGCTGCTGGAGCGGAAGGTGCAGCTGGTCGCCGAGGCCGCCGCCCGCTGCGAGCTGCGGCTCGACCGCAACGAGCTGCGCGACGTCACCAGCGAGATCGAGTGGGCCAAGGTCACCCAGACCGTCCCCGCCGACTATCCGGCCGCGGTCGCCAAGACCCAGCGGGACGCCCCCCGCGATCCGGCGGTCCTCTCCCAGATCTACTCCACGTACGAGCAGCTCAAGCGCGACCGCTCGGTGATCGACTTCGAGGACGTGCTGCTGCTCACCGTCGGCATCCTCCAGGACCGCCAGGACATCGCGGAGCACGTGCGCGGCCAGTACCAGCACTTCGTCGTCGACGAGTACCAGGACGTGAGCCCGCTCCAGCAGCGGCTGCTCGACCTGTGGGTCGGCGACCGGGACAACCTCTGCGTCGTCGGCGACGCCAGCCAGACGATCTACTCCTTCACCGGGGCCACCCCCGACCACCTGCTGAACTTCCGCACCCGCCACCCCGGCGCGACGGTGGTCAAGCTGGTCCGGGACTACCGCTCCACCCCCCAGGTCGTCCACCTGGCCAACGGTCTGCTGAGCCAGGCCCGCGGCAAGGCCGCCGACCACCGGCTGGAGCTGGTCTCCCAGCGCGACAAGGGCCCCGAGCCGGTCTGCACGGAGTATCCCGACGAGCCCCATGAGGCCGAGTCCACCGCCCGGCGCATCCGCGACCTGATCGCGGCGGGCGTCCCGGCCGGGGAGATCGCCGTGCTCTACCGGGTCAACTCCCAGTCCGAGGTCTACGAGCAGGCCCTCGCGGACGCGGGCGTGCCCTACCAGCTGCGCGGCGCCGAGCGGTTCTTCGAACGGGCCGAGGTCCGCGAGGCGGGCACCGCCCTGCGCGGCGCGGCCCGCGCCGGGCGCAACGACTCCCTGCTCGACGGGGCGGAGGGACTGCCGTCCCAGGTGCGGGCGGTGCTCTCCACGAAGGGGTGGACCACCCGCCCGCCCGCCGGGTCCGGGGCGGTGCGCGACCGCTGGGAGTCGCTGGCGGCCCTGGTGCGGCTGGCGGAGGACTTCGAGGCGGCCAGGCCGGGGGCGACCCTCAGCGACCTGGTCCGGGAGCTGGACGAGCGGGCGGCGGCCCAGCACGCCCCCACGGTCCAGGGGGTGACGCTGGCCTCGCTGCACTCGGCGAAGGGCCTGGAGTGGGACGCGGTGTTCCTGGTCGGCCTGACCGAGGGCATGATGCCGATCGCGTACGCCAAGACCGACGAGCAGGTCGAGGAGGAGCGGCGCCTGCTGTACGTCGGCGTCACCCGCGCCCGCCTCCACCTCTCGCTCTCCTGGTCCCTGGCGCGCTCTCCCGGCGGACGGGCGAGCCGCAGGCCCACCCGGTTCCTGAACGGGCTGCGTCCGGGCTCCACGGCGCTCGGCGCCCGGAGCGGGGCCACCGGCGCCGGGGGGATCGACCGGGGCTCCGGCCGGGCCGCGGAGCCGGCTGGGCGCCGGGCCGAGGCCGTCGAGCGCAGGCCCCGGCAGACGGCGCGGTGCCGGGTCTGCGGCCGGACCCTCACCGACGCGGGCGAGATGAAGCTGATGCGGTGCGAGGAGTGCCCGTCCGACATGGACGAGGCGCTGTACGGCCGACTGCTCGACTGGCGGGCCGGCCAGGCGGCCCGGCTGAGCCAGCCGGACTACTGCGTCTTCACCGAGAAGACCCTCATGGCCATCGCCGAGGCGGTGCCCTCCACCGAGGGGGAGCTGGTCGTCATCGCCGGCGTCGGGAAGCGGAAGCTGACCCGTTTCGGAGCCGACGTTCTCGCCATCTGCGCAGGTGAGACGGTCGGTGAGGGAACCGAGGAGGGAGACGGGGAGAGTTGAGGAAAAATCGTCCAGAAAATAGTTTGCGCCCGCCCCAGTCGTCACCATAGGTTCTTAACCACGGGAACAGCGACTTCTCTGAAGCCCTGATCCCGTGCTGTACTTATCCGAATACGCAGGACCGGTTCCGGCCGGTCCCCCTGAGACGCCGAGAGGAGGCGATTGAAGTGATCAGCATCATCGAAACCCAGAAAATGACCGGTCTTTCGGTCGCCTCCGCCTGCTCGCTCGGCCTCACCCACTCCTCGGCTGCTTCGCTCCGCGCCACCGGTCTGTCCGGCATCTCTGCCGTCAGCCCGCTGTCCCTGGCGAGCCTCCCCGTGATGCGGGAGCGCAATGAGCGACCGATCGAGGCACCGGCGGCAGCAGTAGCGAAGGACGCACAGGCTCAGGCCTATGCCTTTGCGGCAGCCGGTGCCGGAGCCGAGAAGCAGACGACGCAGCACCACCACACGATGTGGGCCTTCCGTGGGCCTGAACCCTGGAGCGATCCAGCCTGATCCAGCATCAGGCCGGCGCCTCAGGGCCGCGGAACCCCACTCGGGATCCGCGGCCCTTTTGTTTTGTCCGAACGGACGAGACGGACCGAAGGCGCCTCGGGCCAGCAGTACCAGCCGCCAACCGGCCAACCGGCCGGCACGACCAGACGAGGACACCACCCACCGTGCAACTCGAAGCGCACGCCCCGTCAGTACCGCAGTCCGACTCGATCTCCCCGCCCGGTTCCACGGAGGACTCCACCTTGCTCCCCCTCACCGCGCTCACCGCGCTCGACGACGCCATCGAGAACCTCGGCGTGCCCGTCCCCTGCCGTTCGTACGACCCGGAGGTCTTCTTCGCCGAGTCCCCGGCCGATGTCGAGTACGCCAAGTCCCTCTGCCGGACCTGCCCGCTCGTCGAGGCCTGCCTCGCCGGCGCCAAGGAGCGGCGCGAGCCGTGGGGCGTCTGGGGCGGCGAGCTCTTCGTCCAGGGTGTCGTCGTGGCCCGCAAGCGGCCGCGTGGCCGCCCGCGCAAGAACCCGGTCGCAGCGTGACCGCCGACTCCGGCGCCCCCGCCCCCACGCGGTGGCTGCGCCTCGGAACCATCGACCGTCCCCAGACCCATGACCCCCGGAATCAGGCACCAATGATCACCCCCACGAAGGAGCCCGTCGGCTCCGCCACCCCCGACGTCACCATCATCGGCGCGAACGACTCGCGTCAGAACAGGACCCGCGAGATGCAACTCATCCCAGAAGCCCTGGCTCGTGCGCATATGCACGACCGCCTGCGGGAGGCCGAGGTGGACCGCCAGGCGGTGCGCGTCGTCGCCGCCCGCAGGATGCAGCGCCGAGCGGAGCGCGCCTCGCTGCGCGCCCGCCGGGCGCTGGCCATGGCCGTCATGCACTGAGAGGCCCCACCTCTCCGCTCCGCGACCGGAGCACCACGGCTCCTCACCGGGCAACCGCTCTGCCCGGTGAGGAACCACCACCCCACCGCGGGGCCGTCCGAACGAGGACGGCCCCGCAGTGCGTTGTGCTGCCGGGCCACGGTGGCGGGGATATCGTCACCGGGTGGACGAGGACACGCATCCCCCCGAACCACCGGCCGACGGACCCGTGGTCTGCGCCCGCTGCGGCACCACCGCCGAGGGCGGGACGGCCCCGGTGACCTGGCTCTCCTCCGTGGAGGACGGCCGCCGCCTCCACTTCTGCGAGACCTGCGCCCGTCTCCACATCAGAGCGATCGAGAGCCGTCTCGACTCCTCCTGGTGGTGAGCGCCCCGACTACGCGCCGCCCTCCGGGACGCACTCGGGCTCCTCACCCTTTTGGGCGGACCCGGGCTTCTCACCCTCCCGGATGAGCCCCGCCTCCTCGCCCTCCCGGGCGCGCTCGGGCTCCTCACTCACCCGGGCGAACTCCGCCTCCTCGCCCTCCCGGGCGAACTCCGGCTCCTCGGTCTCCGGGGCGAACCCCGGCAGCCACGCTTCGAGCTCGTCCCGCAGCCGGACCGCCGCACCGAGCTGGCACAGCACCCCGATGGTGCTCAGCGTGACCCGGTGTATCAGGAGGTACGACGGCGGGAGGTTCAGCTGCCTGCCGAGCTGGTGGGCGGGGGAGCGAGGGTCGGCTATCCGGGCCGCCTGGTCCCGCAGCCAGCCCCGGGAGAAGGTGAACTCCTCCACCTGCGCCGGTTCGATGATCGGGAGCAGGTAGTCGAGCACCTCGTCCGGCTCCAGGTCGATCGACTCCTTCACGAACCCCTCTTCGCGGAGCAGCCCGTAGACCGCGGCGGCATCGCCCTCCAGCGTCATCCGCAGGGATTCACCGATGGTCCCGGGCAGCCCGCCCGGAAGCCGGTCGACCGTGCCGAAGTCCAGCACCCCCAGCCGCCACGCCCCGCCCGAGCTGCCCTCCGACACCTCCGATGCCTCCGACGCGTCCAGGGCCTCCGAGGCCTCCGAAGTATCCAGGGCGTCAGCCGGGACCTCCGCCGGGACCTCCGCCGAGACCTCCGCCGAGACCTCCACCGAGACCTCCGCCGGGACCCCCACCGGGGGCAGCAGCCGGAAGTTGCCCGGGTGCGGGTCGGCGTGGAGGAGGCCGGTGCGTGCCGGGCCCGAGAAGAGGAAGCGCGCCAGCAGCTGTCCGGCCCGGCCCCGCTGCTCCGCCGTACCGTCCGCGATGACGTCGGCCAGAGGTATCCCCTCCATCCACTCCGTCACCAGCACCTGGTCGGACTGGTGCACCACCCCCGGGATCACCACATCGGGATCGTCCGCGAACTCCTCCGCGTGGACCCGCTGGGCCTGCGCCTCCAGCTCGTAGTCCAGCTCCTCGGCCACCCGGTCGCGCATCTCCTTGATGAGCGGCTTGATGTCCATCCCGGGCACCAGGGGGCCGAACAGCCGGACGAAGCGGCTGAGCTGGGAGAGATCCGAGAGCAGCGCCTCGCCCGCGCCGGGGTACTGCACCTTCACGGCGACCTCACGGCCGTCGTGCCACACCGCCCGGTGCACCTGCCCGATCGAGGCGGCGGCCGACGGCTTGTCCTCGAACTCCAGGAAATACTCCCGCCAGTCCTCGCCGATCCGTTCGGCCAGCACCGCGTGGACCGTGCCGGCGGGCAGGGGCGGCGCGGCCTCCTGCAACTTGGTCAGCGCCGCCCGGTAGGGACCCGCCACCTCCTCGGGCAGCGCCGACTCGAAGACCGAGAGGGCCTGGCCCAGCTTCATGGCCCCGCCCTTCAGCTCGCCCAGGGTCTTGAACAACTGGTCCGCCGTGCGCTGCTGCACCTCCCGGGCGACCAGCTCGGCCGACCTGCCGCCGATCCGTTTGCCCAGGCCCCATGTGGCACGGCCGGCGAAGCCCAGCGGGAGCGCGGCCAGTTTGGCGGTACGTGTAACCGCCTTCCGGGGAAGATCAGACATGTGCCCCTCCAGTTCCCAGACTGCCGTGCCGCTTGAGCCTCCGGTGTCGCACCGTCGACGGCGGTCACCCGGCCATTGTGTCGTGCGCCGGAACGGAGCCGGAGGCCCCCGCCCCCTCGCCGCGCTCAGCCGCCTTGCAGGAGCAGTCCACATGGGGGCCGATCCGCTCGCAGCGCCAGTCCAGCAGGGGCAGCGCGGCCTCCCAGCGCGCTCCGGTACTGGCCGGCAGCTCACCGTCCAGGAAGGACAGAGCATGGGCCGCGGCGAGACCGGCGACCGTCGTGGCCAGCGCCAGATCGCAGGCGGGCACCGCTCCCCGCCGCCCCGAGCGCCACTGCGCCAGCATCCGGGGCCACTGCGAATCACGGTCCGCGCGGTGCAGCTCCAGGCACCCCGCGCAGCCGGTGCCGCCCGGAAGCACGAGCGGGCCGACCACCCCCGTGGCCTCGATCACGCCCGCATAGAGATGAGGGGTCCCGGAGGCGATCCAGGGCGCCGCGGTGTCCGGGACCGGCGCGTACACCGAGAGGCCGTCCCGGGGAGCGACGACGATCAGCGACAGGACGGGCTGCCCACCGCTCGCGCCCCGCTCCGTCCCCGTCGACCGGGGCGCGGGCCCGGCGGCGGCCCGGCGGACGACCCGCCGGGCCGCCGTATCGCGTCGTTCCCCCACAGCCTCGGGCGGCACCCCGGCCGGCGCCACGTCCTCCGGCCCGGCCCGGCCCCCGTCCAGCACCTCCACATGGCCCACCCCGGAGCCGGACAGCACCGCGGCGATCGACGCGCCGACCCTCCCCGCGCCCCGCACCTGGACCCGCATCGCCCGCCGGGCCGCCATCCGGCGCAACCCCTCGCCCGGACCGGGGTGGACGACGGAGAGCGAAGCCACATCGGGGCGTTGACGCTCCATCACCTCGACCTGGCGGCGCAGGAGATCCGCCGGCGGGCCGGCGGCCCGTGGGTCGTCGAGAAGGCCCGCCTGCGCCAGCCGCCGGACCAGGGTGTCGACATGACGGTCCGACAGGTCCAGTGCCCGCGCCTCCTCGCGCAGCAGCGGCAGGCCGCGCGTCCCGTCGAGCAGTTCCAGAAAGCTCCCCGTCGCGATGTCCACCGGGCCCAGCGTCACGGCGTGCGCGGGCGTCACCCCGAACTGCACGGTGTTCCGCCCGCGCCATGCCCGGCGCAGCGCGGGCTTCAACATCGGATGCAGGACTTCTCCCCCGAGACGCACGGCTTCCCCCGATCGGTGTCGTGACCGCGTGCTCGGGAGGATTCCCGGCCGCGTCGAGCCATTGCCAGAATGCGCGCCCGCGGCGAAGTGTGCTCGGAGTTATCCACAGGTAGGGGGATTAGTCATTCAATAGTGTGGCTCATGGTGCTCATCGAAGTCAGAGGAGAGAGGCCAGGGGCGAGGTGCGGGCAGACGTGCGGGGAGTGGAGGGGATCGGTGAGGAACGGATCCGGAGACGGGACTTCCCCCACTGACAGCGGGTAACGTCGAGATGTGCCCGCAGATCCGTCACCCGGCGTCGCGGGGGAGATCCCCGCGCGCAGCGCCGTGAGCCATCAGCCCGGCGCGGCCGCCCGCGCGCCCCGCGCTTCGGCGACGAGCGCGGTCGAGGTCCGCAGGAGTACCCGGCGCAGGAAGTCGGTCTCCGCGTACCGGGAGGGTGGCCGCACGATCGTGCTCATCCCCGCCCGGATGTCGGAGGCGGAGGAGCGGCGCTGGGTGGGCGTGATGCTCGACAAGCTCGCGGCGCAGGAGAGCAAGCGGGTCCTCGGGGACGCCGAGCTCACGGAGCGGGCCGAGCGGCTCTCCGCCCAGTTCTTCGACGGCCGGGCCCGCCCCGCGTCCGTTCGCTGGGTGACCAACCAGAACACCCGCTGGGGCTCTTGTACCCCCGCCGAGGGCAGCATCCGGCTCTCGCACCGGCTCCAGGGCATGCCGGAGTACGTCGTCGACTACGTACTCCTCCATGAGCTGGCCCATCTGCTCGTCCCCGGCCACGGCCCGGGGTTCTGGCGGCTGCTGGAGGCGTACCCGCGCACCGAGCGGGCCCGTGGCTACCTCGAAGGAGTGGTGGCGGCCGGTCAACTGCCCATGTGCCCGCAGCGCGCGAGGAGTGAGCCCGGAGCGTTCGGCGCTCCCGACGAGCCGCGTTCGGCGATTCTGTACCGGGTGTGTACCGGCTTGGCCGGATGTCGTGGTTTGCGGTTAGCCTGACGCGACGCATTCACCTTCGGGATGGGGGACGGTCGTTACGTATGGCCAGGGAATTCCAACGAGGCCACAAGGCCAAGCTCAGTGATCTCACACCAGGGACAGATCTGTACGTAGGTGTGCAGATCGCCGCCCCTGGACTGACCTTCGACATCAGCTGCTTCGGCCTCGATGGAGATGAACAGCTCTCGGACGACCGGTATTTCATCTTCTTCAACCAGCCGAAATCGCCCGAGGAGTCCATTCAGCTCCTCGGCGCGCAGTCCGGCGACACCGAGTCCTTCCGGGTCACGCTCGACCGCATCCCGCCCACCATTCAGAAGCTGTCCTTCACCGCGACGCTCGACGGTGCCGGACAGATGTCGCAGATCGGCCCCGGGTACATCCGGATCGTCGCGGGCGGCGAAGAAGTGGTCAGGTACGCCTTCACCGGTTCGGAGTTCACCACCGAGCGCGCGGTGATGCTCGGTGACTTCTACCTGAAGGACGTCTGGCGCTTCGCCGCCGTCGGCCAGGGCTTCGACGGTGGCCTCGAGGCGCTTCTGAAGAACTTCGGCGGCGAGGTCGCCGAAGAGGAGGGGGCGCCGGCCGCCCCGCAGGCGGCCCCGGGGTTCGCCCCGCCGGCCCAGGCCACCGC
Organism: Streptomyces sp. NPDC007346; assembly: GCF_040703535.1. Classification (NCBI taxonomy): domain Bacteria; kingdom Bacillati; phylum Actinomycetota; class Actinomycetes; order Kitasatosporales; family Streptomycetaceae; genus Streptomyces; species Streptomyces sp. NPDC007346. Next base: position 11,911 of record NZ_JBEYKR010000049.1, on the reverse strand, counting down.
GCCCCCGGCCTTCGCGGCCCCGCCCGCCCCCCAGGCCCCGCAGCCCGCGCCGTCCTTCGGCGCCCCGCCCGCGCCCGCCCCCGCACCGCAGCAGCCGATGCACGCCGCGCCCACGATCGCGGCGCCGCTCACCCCGCAGGCGCCCCCGGCCCCGGCACCGTACGGCCAGCCCGGTCACCAGCCCCCGCCGCCCCCGCCCCCGCAGTTCGGCCAGGTCCCCGGCCAGGGTGCCCCGCCCACGCCCCCCTTCGGCCAGCCGGCCCCGGCCCCCTACGGCCAGCCCGTGCCCGCCCCCTACGGCCAGCCGGCCCCGGCACCGTACGGGCAGCCCGCCCCGGCCCCCTTCGGGCAGCAGCCGCCCGGCGTGCCCCAGGGCGTTCCGGCGGCCGGCGCCGGGCTCAAGGCGGCTCTCCAGCTGTACAAGGAGACCCCCACCGGGCAGCGCTGGACCCCGCAGAACCAGCAGCTCATGCGCGTCGACCTGACCATCGGCGACGCCGGTGTGCTGGCCCGGCAGGGCAGCATGGTGATGTACCAGGGCAAGGTCGACTTCGGCTACAAGGGCGCCGGTTTCGTCGGCCGTGTCGTCGGCAACGCCACCGGCCAGGAGATGCAGCTGATGCGCTGCACCGGCCGCGGTCAGGTCTTCCTCGCCGAGGAGGGGTCGTACCTGCACCCCATCGAGCTCCAGGGCGACGCCATCTGCGTCTCCGCCGAGAGCGTCCTCGCCTTCGACGAGTCCCTCCAGTACGAGGTCCGGCGGGTCGAGGGGCACGGCATCCCCGGCGGCGCCCTGTTCACCATGCAGTTCCAGGGCACCGGCACCTTGATCATCAAGACCCACGGGACCCCGGTCGTCCTGCCGGTCACCCCCACCACGTTCGCCGACTGCAACGCGGTGGTGGCCTGGTCGGCCGCCTCCCAGGTGATCGTCTCCAGCCAGGTCCGGCTGCGCCGCAACGCCTACCCGGGACACAGCGGCGAGACCGTGAACCTCCAGTTCCGGGGAGCCCCCGGCAACTTCATCGTCGTCCAGCCCTACGAGGTCTAGAGGGAGCCCGTCATGAACCAGCAACTCGCGGGCTTCGCCCCGACCCCCGTCACGGCCCGTATGGAGAACCACGGCTCGGCCATGCTCAAGGTCGCCATGGCCTCCGGACAGGACCTCTACGCGCGCACCGGCTCGATGGTGGCGTACGAGGGATTCATCCAGTACGAGCCCAATCCGCCCGCCGCCCGCCAGGTCGCCTCCCAGTGGATCACCGGCGAGGGCGCACCCGTCATGAAGTGCTCCGGCGACGGACTGCTCTACCTCGCCGACTACGGCGCCGACGTGGTCGTCATCAACCTGAACAACGAGTCCATCTCGGTCAACGGCACCAACCTCCTCGCCTTCGACGCGCACCTCACCTGGGGCGTGGAGAGGGTCAAGGGGATGGCCAAGTTCGCCGGACAGGGGCTGTGGAACGTCGTCGTCCAGGGCACCGGATGGGTCGCCATCACCTCCCGGGGCACCCCGATCGTCGCCGACTGCGGACGCGGCGACGACGAGACGTACGTCGACCCGGACGCCCTGGTCGCCTGGTCCACCAACCTCAAGGTGAAGGGCAAGCGCAGCTTCAAGGCCGGGGCGCTGATCGGCCGCGGCAGCGGGGAGGCGTACCAGATGGCCTTCTCCGGGGAGGGCATCGTCGTCGTCCAGCCGAGCGAGGACAGTACGGACCGCCTGCGGATCCGGAACTGAGAGGAGGGGAACACACACCATGCAGAGTCCGCTTTTCAGCCACACCGAGCAGCAGTCCCAGGACCGGTACACGACCCAGAACCCGCAGCTCCTGCGGGTATCGCTGACCGGGCAGGACGACATCCTCGCCCGTAAGGGCGCCATGGTCGCCTACCAGGGACTGATGGACTTCGACGGTGAGTACCAGTCGCAGGGCCGGCGCCGCGCCCGCGCGCACACCGGCGAGGGCCTCGACCTGATGCGCGTGTCCGGCCAGGGCACGGTCTACCTCGCCAACCTCGCCCAGTACATCCACGTCGTGGACGTCGACCGCGAGGGGATGACCGTGGACAGTTCCTACGTCCTGGCCCTCGACTCCTCGCTGCACACCGAGGTCATCGCGGTGGACAGCCAGTACGGCATCTCCGGCAGCGGCAAGTACCAGCTCAACATCACCGGCACCGGCAAGGTCGCCCTCATGACCTCCGGCCAGCCCCTGATGATGCAGGTCACGCCCGACAAGTACGTCAACGTGGACGCCGACGCCATCGTGGCCTGGTCCAGCGCCCTGCGGGTGCAGATGCAGGCCCAGACGCACTCCACCGGCGTCTTCAGGCGCCGCGGCAACACCGGCGAGGGCTGGGAGCTCAGCTTCCTCGGTCAGGGGTTCGCCCTGGTCCAGCCGAGCGAGGTCATGCCCCCGCAGAACGCCCAGATCGGCCAGGGCGCCCGCGCCCAGTTCGGCATGGGCCAGCAGGGTTCCCACGGCCAGAACCAGAACAACGCCTGGAACTGACCGGCGCCCACCGAGCGCAACGGTAAGGGGCGGCCTTTATAGAGGCCGCCCCTTACGCACATCTCTTCAGCCTGCCGTCACAGCCGGGAGCGGGTCGCCTCCAGCAGCCGTACGACGGAGGTGTCGGCCACCCCGGCCACGTCCTCGTAGCCGAACCAGCGCAGCTCCAGGGACTCCTCGCTGATCCGCTCCGCCGCACCGGCCGGGGCGAGGGCGGCGTACTGCACATCGAGGTGCCAGTTGCAGGGGGACGGAATGGGGTGCCGGTCCAGCCGGACCGGCCCGCCGGGCAGCAGGGTGAGCCCGGTGATGCCGGACTCCTCCGTCGCCTCACGGAGCGCGGCCGCCTCCACCGTGGTGTCCCGCTCCTCGCAGTGGCCGCCCATCTGGAGCCACATCCGGAGCTTGCGGTGCAGGGTGAGCAGCACCTTCTCCCGCTCCGGGTCGATCACCAGGGCGCTGGCCGTCAGGTGCCCGGCCCCGCAGGCCTTCCACATGCCGTCGCCGTGGAGCGCCAGGTGGTCCAGGTAGGCCTGGCGCAGCTCCGCCTGGCCCTCGTCGGCCCCTGGCCCGGGGGCGTAAGCCTTCAGTACGAGGGTGGCGTCGTCGTACAGGGTCACCGGTCGCGGCCGTCCTTGCCGTCCTCGCCGGTGTCCTTGTCGCTCTCCTTGCCCTGCTCCTCGGCCGGCTTCGGCCCGTCCTTCTCGGCGTCGGGCTTCCGCGGGCCCTTCGCGGCCTCGCCGAGCATCTTGTCCAGCTCGGAGAAGTCCGCCTGCTCGTGGTGGACGAAGCCGTCCGGGTCGTCCAGGTCGTGGGCGGTCGGCAGCATGTCCGGGTGCGCCCACAGCGCGTCGCGGCCCTCCAGGCCCCGGGCGTCGGTGAGCGAGGCCCACAGGCGCGAGGCGTCCCGCAGCCGGCGCGGGCGCAGCTGGAGGCCGATGAGCGTGGCGAACGTCTGCTCGGCCGGGCCACCGGAGGCACGGCGCCTGCGCATCGTCTCGCGCAGGGCGTCCGACGAGGTCAGCCGGGACTTCGCGGCCTCGTGGACCACCGCGTCCACCCAGCCCTCGACGAGCGCCAGAGCCGTCTCCAGACGGGCCAGGGAGGCCTTCTGCTCGGGCGTGTCCTCGGGCTGGAACATGCCCTGCTGAAGGGCGTCCTGCAACTGCTCGGGCTGCGAGGGGTCGAACTGGCCGACGACGTCCTCCAGCTTGCTGGTGTCGACCTTGATGCCCCGCGCGTACGACTCGACCGCCCCGAACAGGTGCGAGCGCAGCCACGGCACATGGGCGAAGAGCCGCTGGTGGGCGGCCTCGCGCAGGGCCAGATACAGCCGCACCTCGTCCTGCGGGACGCTGAGGTCCTTGCCGAACTGCGCCACGTTCAGCGGGAGCAGCGCGGCCTTGCCCGCCGGGCCGAGCGGCAGCCCGATGTCCGTCGAACCGACCACCTCACCGGCCAGCACGCCCACGGCCTGCCCGATCTGCTGGCCGAACATGGCGCCGCCCATCGACCGCATCATGCCGATCAGCGGGCCCGCCATGGCCTGCATCTCCTCGGGCAGCACGTCGCCCATCGCCAGGCCCACCCGCTCGGCCACCGGGTCGACCAGCTGCTGCCAGGCCGGCAGCGAGGCCTCGACCCACTCCGCGCGGCTCCAGGCCACGGTGGAGACCGAGCCGGAGGGCATCGACGTCACACCGTCCAGCCAGAGGTCGGCCAGCCGCAGCGCCTCGTCGACCGCCGTCCGCTCGGACGGGCCGACGCTGGCGTCCTTGGTGCCGTCGGCCGTCCCCTGGGAGACGGTCTGGCGGGCGATCTGCTTGGCCATGTCCCAGTTCACGGGACCGCCCTCGTAGCTCAGCATCTGCCCGAGCTGCTGGAAGGCCGCGCCGAGATCGTTCGGATTCATCGAGCCGAACATCGCGGCGAACGGGTTGTCCCCGCCCGCCCCCGGCCCGAAACCGAACGGGTTTCCCGGCCCGCCCGCGCTCTGCCCACCCTCGGTGGGGTCCTTCTTCTTGCCCTCGTCGCCGTTCTCCGGCTCCTCCGGCGGAAGGCCGAATCCGAATGGGGTGTCACTCACGGGTTTCCTCGGCTCGTAGGGCCGCCGGCTCGAACCGACGGCGACTGCCCGACATCACCATCCAGCGTAGACACCACGCCCGCTTCGGGCCTCAGTGCTCCGCCGACTTCCGGCCTGCGGCAGGATGGACGCCACCTGGTACGTACGCGTCATTCGGGTACGTACTGAAGACAACCGCTGGAGACGCCCGGTGAGTTCCCCAGATCCGCAGGTTCGCGCAGCGCGAAACCTGACCGACCCCTCGCCCGAGAGCACACCCGAGAAGAAACGCCCCAGGGCCCCCAGAAACCGGGGCCCCGTCGTCGCGGTCACCGGCGCCGCGACCGGCATCGGCGAGCTGCTGACCGCCCGCCTCGCCGCATCCGACGAGGTCAAGCAGGTCATCGCGATCGACGAACGCCGAGGAGAGGTCTCCGAGGCGACCTGGCACCTCCTGGACGTACGCGATCCGGCCATCGCCGAGAAGCTGCGCGGCGCGGACGTCGTCGTGCACCTGGCGCTCGATCTCGACCTGGAGACCGACCCCGCCGCCCGCACCGCGTACAACGTACGGGGCACCCAGACCGTGCTCACCGCCGCGGCCGCCGCCGGGGTCCACCGGGTCGTGCTGTGCACCTCCGCGATGGTCTACGGCGCGCTGCCCGACAACGATGTGCCGCTCTCCGAGGACGCCGAGCTGCGGGCCACCGCCGAGGCCACCGGCGTCGGCGACCTCCTGGAGATCGAACGGCTCGGCCGCCGCGCGCCCCGCGCCCACCCCGGGCTCAACGTCACCGTCGTGCGCCCCACCGTCCTGGTCGGCGGCACGGACACCGCGCTGACCCGCTACTTCGAGTCACCGCGTCTCCTGGTTGTCGCCGGTTCCCGCCCCACCTGGCAGTTCTGCCACGTCGACGACCTGGTGAGCGCCCTGGAGTACGCCGCCCTGGAGAAGATCGACGGGGAGTTCGCGGTCGGCTGCGACGGCTGGCTCGAACAGGAGGAGGTCGAGGAGCTCAGCGGCGTACGCCGGATGGAGCTGCCCTCCGCCGTCGCCCTGGGGGCGGCCGCCCGACTGCACCGCATCGGACTCACCCCGTCCCCGGCCGGCGACCTCGCGTACACGATGCACCCCTGGGTGGTCAGTGTGAGCCGGCTGCACGACGTGGGATGGCGGCCCAGGTGGACCAACGAGGAGGTCCTCGGAGCGCTCCTCGAAGAGGTCGAGGGACGCCACACGCTCGCCGGACGACGCCTCGGCCGCAAGGACGCCACCGCCGCCACGGCCACCGCCGCCGGCGCCACGGTCGCCCTGCTCGGTACGGCCGCCCTCGTCCGCCGGGCCCGCAAGGCGCGACGCCGCATCTGACCACCCCCGCAGGGCCCCGGCAGCCGTCTGTAGGAGGCTCCAACGCGGCCGTGCGTCCGCCGGTCGAACAGGCAATTCCACGATGTCGGTGCCGTACGGCACGATGGGGGCATGGCACGCACCCAGGACCACCCCGGCGAGCAGGCGGCTTCCGACCCCATCCGGCTGCTGGCGATCCGGGAGAGCGAACTCTCCGTCGACGAGGTCTTCCGTGCCGTCGGGGACGACGCCGCGGGCGGCATCGCCCTCTTCGTCGGCACCGTGCGCGACCACGACGGCGGGCAGGACGTCGGTGCGCTCGGCTACTCCTGCCATCCCTCCGCCGAGGACGAGCTGCGCCGAGTGGCGGAGAAGGTCGTCGCCGACTTCCCGGTCCGCGGCCTCGCCGCCGTCCACCGGGTGGGTGAACTGGCGGTGGGCGATCTGGCGGTGGTCGTCGCCGTCGCCTGCCCGCACCGCGCGGAGGCCTTCGCGGCCTGCCGCAAGCTCATCGACGACCTCAAGCACGAGGTTCCGATCTGGAAGCACCAGCGTTTCTCCGACGGCACGGAGGAGTGGGTCGGGGCCTGCTGAGCGCAAACCGGACCGGTGCGCATCAGCCCCGATTTGCGTAACCGCACCCCTGCCGTGAGCGTTGGTCTTCCGGATCGTTAATGTGCAGACCGGTCACTCGGTCGCTCATGGGGAAGGGAGGTCGTGATGGCGGCACTCGCTTGGCTGTTGATTCCACTTTTCGCTGCTGTCGGCGGTGCGATATGGGCGAGTTGGGCTGCTCGCAATCGCACGACCGGCGATGTCACCGAACTCGCCGGGTACGCCAGGTTCCGTGACGCGATGGAGAAATCGCACTCCGGTTCCGAGGCTCTCTGAGGCCGTCGAACGCCGCGTGAGGCTCTCTCCGCCGCGCTTCGGCCGACTCCCGGACGGACCGGCCCCAGGGGTGGACGGACAGGCCCTTCCCGTACTGTCGTTCCATGCCACGCCGCACCGCGACGCTGCTCGCCTCCACCCTCATCCTCATCGCGCTGCTCTGCGCAGGCCTGCTGATCAAAGTGCCGTATTCGGAGATGTCCCCCGGACCGACGGTGAACACTCTGGGCGAGGCGCGTGGCGAGCCGGTCCTGCGGATCACCGGTCGTAAGACGTACCCGACATCCGGGCACCTCAACATGACGACGGTCCGCGTCACCGGAGCGGACTACCGGATGAGCCTGGGCCAGGCCGTGTGGGGGTGGCTGGCCCACGACAGCGTCGTCGTACCGCACGACACGCTCTACCCGGACGGCAAGACCGAGGAGCAGTCCACCCAGGAGAACGCCGAGGAGTTCAGCCAGTCCCAGGAGAGCGCCAAGGTCGCCGCCCTGAAAGAGCTGGACATCCCGGTCGCCACCCAGGTCGTGGTCTCCAGCGTGGTCAAGGGCAGCCCTTCCGAGGGCAAGCTGCACGCGGGGGACGTGATCAAGGCGGTGGACGGGACCGCGGTCGAGGAGCCCGGCGACGTCGCCGAGCTCGTCACCGAGCACACGCCCGGCGAGGACGTCACCTTCACCATCGTGCCGGCGAAGGAGGCGGCCGCCGCCGAGAAGGCCGGCCGGGCCCCCGAGGGAGACCGGAAGATCACCATCACCACGGAGAAGGCGCCCCCCGCCGAAGAGGGCGGCAAGGAGCGGGCGATCGTCGGCATCAGGGCCGGGACGGACCACAGGTTCCCGTTCGACATCGACATCAAGCTCGCGGACGTCGGCGGCCCCAGCGCCGGGCTGATGTTCTCCCTGGGCATCATCGACAAGCTCACCCCGGGCGATCTGACCGGCGGGAAGTTCGTCGCGGGTACCGGAACCATCGACGACGCGGGCAAGGTCGGCCCGATCGGCGGGATCAACATGAAGCTCGTCGGGGCCCGTGACGCGGGCGCCCGCTACTTCCTCACGCCCGACGACAACTGCGCCGCTGCCGCGGCCGACACGCCGAGCGGGCTGACCCTGGTCCGGGTCAAGACCCTCGACGACGCCATGAAGTCGCTGGAGCGGATCGGCGCCGGGGAGACCGGCGCGCTGCCGAGCTGCTCGGCCGGCTGACCGCCCACCCGGGCCCGCCCCGACGGGGCGGACCGGGGCGGGCGACGACCGGGGCGGGCGACGACCGGGGCCGGCGACCGGGTGGTCAGGACTCGAACGTCGCCGCGAGGGCCTCGGCGAGCCCCGGGACCAGACCCGCGCCCGTCAGCACCTCCGTGGGGGAGTCCTTCTCGCGCAGCCGTACGGCGGACTCGCGCGCACCGTCCCGCAGCACGGCCACCGTCATGCGCACCTCCTGCCGGTCGGGGTGCTTGGCGACCCACTGGCTGAGCTGCTCGTCGCCGAGTCCCTCCGGTACGGAGGCCTCGGCGGACGGCGGCAGCATCAGCCGCTCCACGGTCATGGCGCAGCCGGCCACGGCGTCGGGCCAGGCGATGGTGCCGAGGAAATCGTCCAGGGCGGTACCGGCGGGCAGCTCCTCCTGCTCGATCGGTGTGAGGGAAGCGGTCGTGGAGGCGGCGTCGTCCAGTCCCAGCTGAGTGGCCAGACCCGGCTCCTGGGCGCGCAGCCGGGCGGTGTCGACCAGGGCGAACAGCCGGGCGGGCTGGTCCCAGCCGAGGGTGGAGGCGTAGGCGTCGATTTCGAGGACGGCGACGGTGAGCGGGCTCGCTGCCATCGGGGGTCCTGCGGGGGAAACGTTGGGCATGGGCAATATCCTGCCTCCTTCGGCCCCGGTATCGGGAACTAGGTAAAGCTTCAGTAAGTTGCATAGGTGGGCTCTACGACCGCTGGGGCCCCTCCACACGACCGCGAACTTCGAGGTGCGCACGTTGGCTTTCCAGATGCCGGACCGCGGCGGAGGCCCCACCGGGCCACGGATCAGTGTCGGCCGCCCGTCCCGGCGAGCCCGCACCCTGCTCATGACCTTGGGGGTCCTGGCGGTTCTCGCCATGGTCTTCGTCATGTTCGCCGGGTTCTGGACGGACTGGCTCTGGTATCGGTCGGTCGCGTATTCCTCCGTCTTCACCACCACCCTGTGGACCAAGATCGGACTGTTCCTCGTCTTCGGACTGCTGATGGCCCTGGCCATCGGCGTGAACATCTGGCTCGCGCACCGGCTCCGGCCGCCGCTGAGCGCGATGTCGCTGGAGCAGCAGAGCCTGGACCGCTACCGGATGAGCATCGCCCCCTTCAAGAAGTGGGTGCTGCTCGCCGCCACCGCGCTCGTCGGGCTGATCGCCGGAGCATCCGCCTCCGGCCAGTGGCGCACGTGGCTGATGTATGTCAACGGCGTGCCGTTCGGCACGAAGGACCCCCAGTTCAAGCTGGACGTCGCCTTCTACGCCTTCGACCTGCCGTGGTACCGCTTCCTGCTGGGCTTCGGCTTCGCGGCGACCGTGCTCTCGCTGATCGCGGCCGGCCTGACCCACTACCTGTACGGCGGGCTGCGCATCACCAGCCCCGGCGCCCGTGCCACCGGCGCGGCCACCGGCCATCTCTCGGTGCTGCTCGGCATCTTCGTCTCCCTGAAGGCCGTGGCGTACTGGCTCGACCGGTACGGTCTCGCGGTGAAGTCGAGCGACTTCAAGGCCGCGGACAACTGGACGGGCCTGCGGTACGTCGACGCGAACGCCTACCTCCCGGCGAAGACCATCCTGTTCTGCATCGCGGCGATCTGCGCCGTGCTGTTCTTCGCGACGCTGTGGCGCCGCACCTGGCAGCTGCCGGTCATCGGCTTCGGCCTGATGGTGCTCTCGGCGATCCTGATCGGTGGGCTCTACCCGGCGATCGTGCAGAAGTTCCAGGTCCAGCCGAACGAGCAGGCCAAGGAAGCGCCGTTCATCCAGAAGAACATCGACGCGACACGCGATGCGTACGACATCGATGACGCGGTGATGGAGGACTACTCGGGCCAGGCCACCACGAGCGACGATGCCAAGCTGCGGACCGCCGCCAACACGGCCGCCAGCTACCGCGTGATGGACCCCAACGTCGTCTCCCCGGCCTTCCAGCAGCTCCAGCAGCGCAGGAACTACTACCAGTTCCCCAAGACGCTGGACGTCGACCGCTACAAGGGCGCGGACGGCAAGGAGCAGGACACGGTCATCGGTCTGCGTGAGCTGAACATCCAGGGCCTGCCCAAGCGGAACTGGATCAACGACCACTTCACGTACACCCACGGCTACGGCGCCATCGCGGCCCGCGGCACCACCACCGGCACCAACCCGACGGGGTCCCCGGACTTCACCGAGTCGGGTCTGCCCTCCACCGGTGAGTTCGGGAAGTACGAGCAGCGGATCTACTACGGCGAGAAGACCGAGCAGTACTCCATCGTCGGCGGGCCCCAGAAGGAGCTCGACTACGAGGAGGACGGCGAGAAGACCACCAGCTACCAGGGTGACAGCGGCGTCAGCCTCTCCAACACCTTCAACCGCGCCGCGTACGCGGTCTCGTTCAGCGAGCCGCAGATCCTGTACTCGGGAGCCATCGGTGAGGGCTCGCGGATCCTGTACAACCGCACGCCCAAGGAGCGCGTCGAGGCGGTCGCCCCGTGGCTGACCATCGACGGCGACGCCTACCCGGCGGTCGTGGACGGCCGGATCCAGTGGATCGTCGACGCCTACACCACGACGAACGGCTACCCGTACGCGTCCCGGACGACGCTCGGCGACACCACGGCCGACTCGCTGACCACCAACCAGCGCACGGTCGTCGCCCAGCAGAACCAGGTCAACTACATCCGCAACTCGGTGAAGGCCACCGTCGACGCGTACGACGGCAAGGTCAAGCTCTACGAGTGGGACACCAAGGACCCGGTCCTCAAGACCTGGCGCAAGGCGTTCCCGGGCACCGTGAAGGCCCGTACGGAGATCCCGCAGACCCTCATGGACCACCTGCGGTACCCGCAGGACCTCTTCAAGGTCCAGCGCGAGCTGCTCACCCGCTACCACGTCGAGGACCCCGCGCAGTTCTACAGCGGCTCCGACGCGTGGCAGGTGCCGGACGACCCGACCACCAAGGAGCCGGGCGCCGTCCCGCCGTACTACCTGTCCATGAAGATGCCGGGCCAGGACGAGCAGGCGTTCTCGCTGACCACCACGTTCACCCCCAGGGGGCGCCCGAACCTGGGAGCCTTCATGGCGGTGAACGCGGACGCGGCCAGCAAGGACTACGGCACGATGAGACTGCTCCGGGTCACCTCCACGGTGAAGGGCCCAGGCCAGGTACAGAGTGAGCTCAACGGTAACGACGACGTCGCCGAGTTCGTGAGGAACCTCAAGGGCACGGACTCCGACATCGACTACGGCAACCTGCTGACGGTGCCGCTCGAAGGCGGATTCCTCTACATCGAGCCCGTCTACACGCGCGGTGGCACGCAGAACTACCCGCTGCTGCGCAAGGTGGCCGCCTCGTTCGGTTCGAAGATCGTCTTCGAGAACAACCTGGGAGACGCGCTCAACGCGGTCTTCGGGGTCGACGGCGACTCGGACACCACACCGCCCGATCCCAGTGAGCCGCCGGGTGACACCACCAAGCCCCCGGCCACCGGCACCGAAGCGCTGAAGAAGGCCATCGCGGACGCCCAGAAGGCGTACGAGGACGGTGAGGCGGCGCTGAAGGAGCAGGACTGGCCCGCCTACGGCAAGGCTCAGGACGCGCTCCAGGAAGCTCTGGAGCGGGCGGCCGCCGCTCAGCCCAAGGCCGGTGCCGAGGGCGACAAGGCCGACCCGCCGAAGGCGGACGGCGAAGCCGACCCGGCCAAGAAACCCGATGAGGGCGACGAGGCCGATCAGGGCGGCGACCAGGGCAGCTGAGAAATCTCCACCCCGCGTCGTGGTACGGTTTGAACACAACGACGCGGGGTGGAGCAGCTCGGTAGCTCGCTGGGCTCATAACCCAGAGGTCGCAGGTTCAAATCCTGTCCCCGCTACTGAAGAAC
>NZ_JBEYKR010000048.1:0-45119 GCF_040703535.1 Streptomyces sp. NPDC007346 | reverse complement strand
GTCGGGGGGCCTCCCCGAAGACCCCCTTGTTGTAGTGAGGGGTACCGGCCCGGCTTTGCGCGGCTAATGCGGGGGCCGGTCCTGGTGAGGGGAGCGGGCGGCGGCGGGCCGCCCGCCGTACCGGGGTCTTCCGTCGGGATCAGGCCGAACCCCGCGAGCCCGGCCCGATCCCGACGAGGGGCCCTACAGCGCGACCCCCAGCAGGGCGTCGACGGTACGGGAGACGAGGCCGGGTGCCCCTTCGTCCGTGCCGCCCTCCGCGCTCTGGAGTGCGGCCCAGCGGTCCACGGCGGCGAGCGCCGTGGGCGTGTCCAGGTCGTCGGAGAGGGCCTCGCGGACCTCCTCGACCAGCGCGTCGGCCGACCGCCCGTCGGGGCGGGAGACCGCCGCGCGCCAGCGGGCCAGGCGCTCGACGGCGTCGGCGAGGACCTGGTCGGTCCACTCCCAGTCGGCGCGGTAGTGGCGGGAGAGCAGGGCGAGGCGGATGGCCGCCGGGTCCACGCCCTCGCGGCGCAGGGTGGAGACGAAGACGAGGTTGCCCTTGGACTTGGACATCTTCTCGCCGTCGAGGCCGACCATGCCGGCGTGGACGTACGCCTTGGCGAACGGGTGCTCGCCGGTCAGCGCCTGGGCGTGCGAGGCGCCCATCTCGTGGTGCGGGAAGACGAGGTCGGAGCCGCCGCCCTGGATGTCGAAGCCCATGCCGAGGTGGTCGAGGGCGATGGCGACGCACTCGATGTGCCAGCCCGGACGGCCCTCGCCCAGGGAGGCCCCGTCCCAGCTCGGCTCACCCGGGCGGGCGGCCATCCAGAGCATCGGGTCGAGGGGGTTCTTCTTGCCGGGGCGCTCGGGGTCGCCGCCGCGCTCGGCGGAGAGCAGGCGCATCGCCGCCGCGTCGAGCCCGGAGACCTCGCCGAAGTGCGGGTCGGCGTCGACGGAGAAGTAGACGTCGCCCTCGAGTTCGTAGGCGGCACCCGCCTCCCTCAGCCGTTCGACGAGCGGCACGATGCCCGGTATGGCCTCGACCGCTCCGATGTAGTGCTGCGGGGGCAGCATCCGCAGGGCGGTCATGTCCTCGCGGAAGAGAGCCGTCTCGCGCTCCGCGAGCTCGGACCAGTCCTGGCCGTCGCGCACGGCCCGCTCCAGGAGCGGATCGTCCACGTCGGTCACGTTCTGGACGTAGTGAACCTGCCGCTTGGTGTCGAGCCACACGCGCTGAACGAGGTCGAACGCGTTGTAGGTCGCCGCATGACCCAGGTGGGTCGCGTCGTACGGCGTGATGCCGCAGACGTAGATGCGGGCGACGGGACCGGGGTCAAGGGTGATCCGTCCGCCGGTCGCGGTGTCGTGGATCCGAAGGTCGCGGCCCTTGCCAGGCAGGGCGGGGACCTCAGAAGCGGGCCAGGCATGCATGTCCTGAGCGTAACCGGACGATGCTTCCGGATACGAACCGGATCCGGAATCCTGTCCGAAGAGGCACTCTTGCGATAAACCTTCGAAAGGCTGTACGGGCAGGAGGTGTACGGGCGCCCGCAGGTGCCCCTGCCGAGGGGCGCCGCTACACGGGCGGCCAGGGAATCGGCGGCCACCGGCCGCCCGGCTTCGGGTGCACCCCGTCGGCGAGCAGCCCCGCCACCCGCTCCCGCAGGGCCTCCAGCTCGGCCGCCGTGATGAGTTGCGCCATCCGGGTGGCCAGGGGCTCCCCCGCGGCCAGCTCCCCGGCGAGCAGCCCGAGCACCCGCAGCGCCTCCTCGGTGAGCGGTTCGCCGGCCCAGCCCCACAGGAGGGTGCGCAGCTTGTCGTCCGCGTTGAAGGTGACCCCGTGGTCGATGCCGTACAGCAGCCCGCCGGGGGCCGGCAGGAGGTGGCCGCCCTTGCGGTCCCCGTTGTTGATCACCGCGTCCAGCACCGCGAGCCGCCGCAGCCGGGGGTCGTCCGCGTGCACCAGCAGCGCGGTCCTCCCCTCCCCCACGTCCGCGAAGCCCACGGCCTTCCAGCCCTCGCCCGGCTCGTCGTCCTCCACGAGCGCGAGGAGCGGGGGCGCCTCCTCGCCGGACCCGGGCCCGTCGATCCAGAGCTGGCACATGCCCTCGCCGTACGGGCCCTCCCGCAGCACGGTGGGCGGCACGAGCTCCCACCCGGTCGCCCGGGATATCTCGTACGCGGCCACCTCCCGCTGCGCCAGCGTCCCGTCGGGGAAGTCCCACAGCGGCTGCTCCCCCGCGACCGGCTTGTAGGCGCAGGTGCGCTCCTCACCCTCGTACGCGACGGTGCAGTGCAGCACCGCGTTGGACGCCCCGCCGACCTGCCCGAGCACGGTGAGCGTGCCTTCGGTGAGCAGGGTGAGCAGCTCGGTGTCCGTCAGGCTCCGCGACGGTATCCGTTCTGGCGCGGGCATACGTGTCCTTCCGGATCGAGCGGCAGGCTGCACAACGGACACGGCGGACGCCCGGCGTTGACGACGTCCAGGGCTCGCTTGGCGAACGCTCGGGCCTGGGCGCCGCTGAGCCGGACGCGGAGCATCGGCGGGCCGTTCTCCTCGTCCTGGAGAAGCTTCTCCTCGGCCTCCGCGAGGTCGTCCTCGGAGTCCGCGTCGAGCTCGACGAGGGCCTGCGCCTCGACGATCATGCGCTGTTCGTCGCCGTCCCAGGCCAGGGCCATGGTGCCGACCCGGAACTCCTCCTCGACGGGGACGTCCAGGGGGGCGGTGTCGGTGACGTCGGTGGGAGCCACGGCGGGGACCGGCGAGTTGCCCCCGGTACGCCGGACCACCTCGTCGAGCAGTTCGTCGATCCGCTCGGCCAGGGCGGCGACCTGCGTCTTCTCCAGGGCGACGCTGGTGACCCGCCCCTGGGAGGAGGCCTGCAGGAAAAACGTACGGCGGCCAGGCAACCCGACCGTACCGGCCACGAATCGGTCCGGTGGGTCGTAGAGGAACACCTGACGGGACACGTCCTGTCTCCCTTGAGAATCGTTGGGTGGATAGCGGCGCTACGGCGCGTCCACCCTACTGCCCGCGGAGATCACGGCGCGCCCCCGCCGCCCCCGACCGCCGCCTCCGACGTGGTGTCAGCCGCGCCGGACGGCACGGCGTCCGCCCCGACGGACTGTTCGCGCGGTGCCAGCGGGGTGAGATCGCCGGTGTCGCCGACCCGCAGCAGGAAGGGGCGCAGCCGCGTGTAGCGGATCGCGGTGACCGAACAGGGGTCCACGTGGATGCGCTGGAAGAGGTCCAGGTGCATGCCGAGGGCGTCGGCGACCAGGGACTTGATGATGTCGCCGTGCGAGCACATCACGTAGGTGGCGTCCTCGCCGTGCTCCGCCTCGACGCGGTCGTTCCAGTCGCGTACGGCGTCGACGGCGCGGGCCTGCATCGCGCGCATCGACTCGCCGCCGGGGAAGGCCGCGGCGGAGGGGTGCTGCTGGACGACGGACATCAGCGGCTCCTCGGAGAGCTCGGCGAGCTTGCGGCCCGACCAGTCGCCGTAGTCGCACTCGCTGACGCGTTCCTCGGTGTGCACGGGCAGCTCGGGGCGGGCGTCCAGGAGCGGCTGGAGCGTCTGGCGGCACCGCTCCAGGGGGCTGCTGACGGCGGCGGCGAAGGTGAGGGCGGCCAGCCGCGCGGGCAGGGCGGCGGCCTGTTCGGCGCCGCGCTCGTCGAGGAGGACCCCTGGGGTGCGGCCCGCCAGCACTCCGGCGGTGTTGGCGGTGGAGCGTCCGTGGCGTACGAGGATCAGCGTGGGCATACCGGCAGCCTAGGGCGTGTCCGGCGGATCAGGACCTGGGTGCGGGGAAGGCCTCACGGGGAAGGAGGGGTCGGTGACCTGACCCCGCCCACCTTGTACGTTGTGGTCCTTAACCTCCCAAGGATGCCGAAATGATCGTGGACTGTGCCATCTACCAGGACGGACACCGGACCGATGGACCCGACGACTTCTCCCAGGCGCTCGGAAAGGCGCGAAAGTCCGACGACGCCTTCCTCTGGATCGGGCTGCACGAGCCGACCGAGCAGGAATTCGACCTGGTGAGCCATGAGTTCGGGCTGCACCCACTAGCCGTGGAGGACGCGCTGCGGGCCCACCAGCGCCCCAAGCTGGAGGTGTACGACGACTCCCTCTTCGCGGTGCTGAAGCCGGTCGTCTACGAGTCGAGCAGCGACACGGTGAGCGCCGACGAACTGATGATCTTCATCGGCGACTCGTTCGTGGTGACCGTCCGGCACGGCGGCAGCGCCCCTCTGGCCGACGTCCGCAGGCGCCTGGAGGCGGACCCGCAGATACTGGCGCACGGCCCGACCGCGGTGCTCTACGCGATCAGCGACGCGGTGGTGGACCACTACATCGACGTGGCCGGCGAGCTCCAGGTGGACCTGGAGGAGCTGGAGACCGAGGTCTTCGCCCCGAGCGGGAACAGCGACTCCTCGAACACCGCGGCGAGCATCTACACGTTCAAGCGGCAGGTGCTGGAGTTCCGCCGGGCCACCGGCCCGCTGACGTCGCCGATGACCCGGCTCGCGGGGGCGGGGGTGCCGTTCGTCCACGAGGACGCGCGGCCGTTCTTCCGTGACGTCGCCGACCACCTGATGCGGGTCAACGAGCAGGTGGAGGGGTTGGACCGGCTGCTGTCGGACATCCTCTCGGCCCACCTGGCGCAGATGGGGGTGCGGCAGAACGACGACATGCGCAAGATCTCGGCGTGGGCGGCCATGGCCGCGGTCCCGACGATGGTGGCGGGCATCTACGGCATGAACTTCGACCACATGCCGGAGCTGCACTGGGCGTGGACCTATCCGGTCGTCGTCGCCTTCATGGCCCTGGCGGTGTTCGGCCTCCACCGCCAGTTCAAGCGGCGGGGGTGGCTCTGAGGTGACGCGGGACCTTGAGGGGTCACGCGTGGTCGTAGGGGTTACGCGTGGTCCTGTGGGTTACGTGTTTGCCCCGAGGCTTACGCGCGGCCCTGAGGGTCACGCGTGCGCGTGAAAGGTCACGCGTACTCGGGTTCCGGTACGGCCCGGCCGCCCAGCGCGTCGCGCCGCTCGGGCATCTCCAGCCTCACCATGCGCCGCCAGCCGCCGAGGCGCTCGTACGCGTACACGGCGTGGATGCCGACGAGCAGCGCGGCGGCCTTGGGACGCGGCCAGCCCAGTAGCCGGCCCATGTGGGCCATCACCGCGAGGCTGACGTCGCGGTAGACCCGGATCTCCGCCAGGGCGCACTCGCGCATGATCCGCTGGATGGTCCGGCCGTGCCCCTCACGGGCGAGCCGCAGCAGCTCCTCGTGGCAGTACGCGAGGTGGCCGTCCTCGTCGTCGGAGATCATCCGCACCGCGCGGCCGATGTCGGGGTGGTCGGCGAAGTACCGCCGCAGCAGCCGCATCTGCTCGGAGGCGCGCTGCTCGGTGATCCTGCTATGGGCCAGATAGGTGATGATGTCGCGCTCGGTGAGCCGCTCCTCGCCCCGCAGCCGGGAGTGGGCGAGGCCGATGCCCTGCTGCTCCAGGAGCATCGTGTAGTCGGTCTCCGGGGGGACGTCGGCCGGGCGCAGCCCGCGCTTCTTCAGGAGGGCGTTGAAGATCCGGCCGTGCTTGTCCTCGTCGGCGCCGTGCCGCACGATCCGGGACGCCAGATCGCGGCGGCTCTCGGGGGCGAGGGCGGCGATGCGGGCGTTCTCCCAGCCGCCCTGGGACTCCCCGCCGGCGGCGATGGAGCAGAAGAGCCGGTAGGTCTCGTCGTCGTCCAGGATCTCCTGGAACAGGCTGCGGGCTGAGAGCATGAGGGCCACCTCCGTACCGGTCCTCGCGGAGTGGGCACCGCGGGGCAGTAGTGCGCGGAGCAGCAGTCAAATGCGCCGGGGAGCGGTCGGCAACCGGAGCAACGGTTGGGCCGGCCGCACGGTCCGGCGTAACTCCGGGGCGTGCGGCGCGTTGTTCCCGGTGACGGCCGTGGCGGGGAAGACCCCCGAGCCCCCACCACGGCCGTAGTGCTGTCCCGGTGCGTGCCGGGGCCGGTCAGGCGAGCCCGGAGCGCTCCAGGGCGTCCGTGCCGGCGCGCAGGGCGGTGAGCCGCTCCTCCAGGGTGAAGCCGGCGGGGGCGAGGTTGAGCGTGGTGACCCCGGCGGCGGCGTACGCCTGCATCCGCTCGGCGATCCGCTCGACCGGGCCGAGCAGCGTGGTCTGGTCGATCAGCTGGTGCGGTACGGCGGCGGCGGCCCCGGCCTTGTCCCCGTCCAGGTACTTGTCCTGGATCTCGGCGGCCTCCTTCTCGTACCCCATGCGCTGGGCGAGCTGGTTGTAGAAGTTCTGCTTCCGGCTGCCCATCCCGCCGACGTACAGGGCGGTGTACGGGCGGAACATGTCGGCGAGGCCCGTGACGTCGTCGCCGACGGCGAGCGGCAGCGTCGGGGAGACGTCGAAGCCCTCCATGGTCGTGCCGGCCTTCTCCCGGCCCGCGCGCAGATGGCTGATCGCGGTCTCCTCCAGGTGGTCGGCGGAGGGGAAGATCAGCAGGGCGCCGTCGGCGATCTCGCCGGTCTGCTCCAGGTTCTTCGGGCCGATCGCGGCGATGTAGAGCGGGATGTGCTCGCGCTCCGGGTGGACGGTGAGCTTGATCGGCTTGCCGGGTCCGCCGGGCAGCGGGAGCGTCCAGTGCTGTCCCTCGTAGGAGAGGCGTTCGCGGGTCATCGCCCGGCGGACGATCTCGACGTACTCACGGGTGCGGGCCAGCGGCTTGTCGAACTTGACGCCGTACCAGCCCTCGGAGACCTGCGGTCCCGAGACGCCGAGGCCGAGCCGGAAGCGGCCGCCGGAGAGCGAGTCCAGGGTGGCGGCGGTCATCGCCGTCATGGCGGGCTGGCGGGCCGGGATCTGCATGATCGCGGAGCCGACGTCGATGGATCGGGTCTGGGCCGCGACCCAGGTCAGCACGGTCGGTGCGTCGGAGCCGTAGGCCTCGGCCGCCCAGCAGACGTCGTAGCCGAGCCGGTCGGCCTCCTGGGCGACGGCGAGGTTGTCGCCGTCCATGCCCGCGCCCCAGTAACCGAGATTGATGCCGAGCCGCATAGCCGCTCCCCTTACTGATCAGTAACGTCCCTTCCTGGCGACTCTAGCGCGGGTGGCGGCGATCCGGCAGGCCCGCGCGACCTCGCGTTGTCCACAGGCCCGCGCCCCCCGGGGCCGTGGCCAGTAATCTCGCGCCCATGGAGCAGAGGCATCTCGGCCGCACCGGCCTACGCGTGTCCCGGATCGGGCTCGGCACCCTCACCTGGGGCCGGGACACGGACGAGCACGACGCCGCCGACCAGCTCAAGGCCTTCTGGGACGCGGGCGGCACCCTGGTGGACACCGCCGATGTGTACGGGGGCGGGGAGGCCGAGCGCCTGCTCGGGCGGCTCGTGGGCAGCCTGGTGCCGCGCCAGGATCTGGTCATCGCCACGAAGGCGGGCAACGTCCCCGACCCCTACCGCCGCTTCGACGGCTCGCGCGGTCACCTGCTGGCCGCCCTGGACGCCTCCCTGGAGCGGCTGGGCACGGACTACGTGGACCTGTGGCAGGTCCACGCCTTCGATCCGCAGACCCCGCTGGAGGAGACGCTCCAGGCGGTGGACCTGGCCGTCTCCTCCGGCCGGGTCCGCTACGCGGGCGTGTCGAACTTCTGCGGCTGGCAGCTGGCCAAGGCCGCCACCTGGCAGCTCGCCGCGCCCGGGGTGCGCACCCGGCTGGCCAGTACGCAGATGGAATATTCGCTGCTCCAGCGGGGCATCGAGCGGGAGGTGCTGCCCGCCGCGCTGGACCTGGGGATCGGGCTGCTGCCCTCCTCCCCGCTGGGCCGTGGCGTGCTGACGGGCAAGTACCGCCAGGGCACTCCCTCCGGCTCCCGGGGCGCCTCGGAGCGGCTCGCCCCGTTCGTCGAGCCGTATCTGGACGACGCGGCGGCCCGGATCACCGACGCGGTGGTGACGGCGGCGGACGGCCTGGCGACGAGCCCGCTGCACGTGGCACTGGCCTGGGTGCGGGACCGCCCCGGAGTGGCCGCCCCGATCGTCGGTGCGCGCAACGCCGGGCAGCTCGCGGAGGCTCTGTCAGTGGAGGCGCTTAGTCTTCCCTACGAGATCTGCCAGGCGCTCGACGATGTGTCGGCGCCCGTGCACCGCTATCCCGACCAGGACTGGAGCACGCTGTGACTGCGCTTCCCGGGGAGACCCCCGGCACCGCCGGCACGGACACACCGGAGGGCGCCGAGCCCCCGGCGGCCGCCGACGCCGAAGGCCCCGCGCACACCGAAGCGCCCGACACCGCCGACCGGACCGCCTCGCCCGACGCCACCGAGGCCACCGAGGCCACCGACGCCGAGCCTGCACAGGCCGACGAGCCCGCACAGGCCGAGGGGTCCGCGGCGGCCGCGGAGACCGAGGCGTCCGCCGGTGAGGAGGGCGACGCGGCGGCCGCCGCCGCGCTCTCGGAGGCACAGGCCGAGCTGGCCGCCCAGCGGGAACTGCGCGAGCGGATCGCCAGGCGCAAGGCGGAGAAGGACGGCCCCGTCGCCGCCGGCACGAAGCTGAGCGGCACCGCCGCCGACCTCCTGGCGGCCGTGCGGGCCGTGGAGAGCGGCGAGAAGGCGGGCACGGAGTTCTTCGACTCGCCCACCGGCGCCCCCGCGCCCCGCCGCGCCGCCCCGGCCCCCGCCGGACAGCCTCAGCGGCCCGCGCCGGCCGCCACCGCCCCCACCGAGCGGACCGCCTCGCCCGAGGCCACGGACGCGGTGCGGGCGGTCCTCGCCGAGGGCGGGGCCCCCGAGGCCCTGGCCCGCCCCGCCACCGCGACCCTGGGCGAACAGGGCGCCGAGCTGCTGCGCGCCGACCCCTGGCAGCTGCTGGCGGTCCCGGGCGTCCGGCCCGAGCAGGCTGACGGCTTCGCCCGCGCCCTCCTGGGCACCGCGTGCGGCCCGGACGACGAACGCCGCACGGCTGCGCTGGTCGGGTGGCTGCTGGAGCGCGCCGCCCTCCAGGGCCACACGGCGCTGGACGCCACGGCGGTACGGGCCGCGCTCGCCGAGCGGGCGGTGAGCGACCCGGAGGAGGCCGTGCGCAACGCCGTGGAGGAGGGCGTCGCCCTGGTCTTCCAGGAGGGCACGGACCCCGCGGAGTCGGAGGCCTACGAGGAGGGCGAGGCCCCCGCGGAGGCTGACGCCGGAGAGGACGGACCGGGCCAGGCCCCGGAGCCGGTCCAGGTGCTGCTGGGCCTGGACCGCTACGCCCTGGCCGAGGAGAGCCTCGCCGACGGCCTGGCCCGCCTCGTGAACACCTGCGGGAAGGGGGCCGACTGGGCGGAGGCGGCAGCCGCCGCCCCGTCCCCCTCGGCCGCCGAGCTGATCCGTACGACGGCCACCGCCGGGCTGGTGGCGCACAGCGGCGGCGAGGCGGCCCGAGCCGAGCCCGCCGCCCTGATCGCGGCGGCGCGGGGCCTGGGGCTCCGGGCCCTGGGCGCCACCCACAGCCAGGACGGCCGCCGCCGGCTGGCCGAAGCGGTCGGCGCCCCGGACGCGGCCGTCACCCTGGCCGGGCTGCTCTCCGGCGTGGAGGGTCCCGGCCGCGACGAGGAGGGGGCCCTCGCGCTCGACCTGCTGGTGGTGCTGGACGCCCCGCAGCTGGACGTGGAGGGCGCGGCCGTCCTGGTCGAGGCGCTGGCGGACGGCGCCCGGCTGGTGCTGAGCGGTGACCCCGGTGTGCTGGGCTCGGCGGGCGCCGGGCGGGTCTTCGCGGATGTGCTGGCCGCGCGGGCGTGCCCGCAGGTCGTCTCCCGTACGCCGGACCCCGGGCCGATCGGTGAGCTGGTCTCCGGGATCGGCATCGGTGAGCTGACCCAGGTCGAGGCCCCCGGCAAGGAGGTCGTGATCGTCCCGGTCCGCGATGCGGGCGAGGCGGTCCACCGCACGGTGCAGCTGGTCGCGGACTCGGTGCCCAGGGCCTTCTCCATCCCCGCCGCACAGACCCAGGTCATCACGGTGGGCCACGGCGGTGCGGCCGGGACCCGGGTGCTCAACGAGGCGCTGAAGCAGCGGCTCAACCCGGGGCCGGGCCGGTTCGGCGGGTTCGACCCGGGCGACCGCGTGATCCATGTCCCCGCGCCCGGACGCGCGGTGCCCGGGGTGGTGCGCTCGGCCGACGCCGAGGGGCTGCACCTGGACTGCGGGGGCGTCCCCGTCGTCGTACCGCAGGAGCGGGTGGAGTCGGCGGTGCGGCACGGCTGGGCGCTCAGTGCCCATCAGGCGGCCGGGATGCGCTGGCCCGCCGCGGTGGTGGTGCTGCCCGGCGACGCGGCGGCGGGGCTGAGCCGGCCGTGGGTCTACACGGCGTTCGGCCGGGGCGAGCTCCACCTGTCCGTGGTGCACGGGGTGGACCAGGCGCTCCCGCACGCGGTGGCGCAGGTCCCGGCCCAGGAGCGGACGACCCGGCTGCGTCCGCTGCTGGAGGCGCTCCCGACGCCCGACGCGGCCTCCTGAGCGACGCATGACAGCGGGCCCCGGCGCACCGCGCCGGGGCCCACTGTCATGTCACGCGCGGCCGGCCGCCGGCTCGTCCAGCTCCTCGTCCAGCTCCTCCTCGTCGAAGACGGCGCTGACGTCGAAGCGGCACACCACCAGCTCGGGGTCGGCGTCCTCGAACGGGGCGTCGAGCCACTCCCCCGGCTCGGGGAGCGCCTCCGCGGCCGAGACCCAGAGGGTGGCGTCCCCCTCCTCCAGGCCGAACTCCTGGTGCCGGGAGGCGATCTCGTCCGGTTCGTACTCACCGAAGAGCATGCCGAGCGCGGCATGGACGCTGGTGCCCACCACCGGGGTCGTGACACCGTCCGCGCCGGGCCCCGCGTCGATGTCGGCGAGGCGCTGGGCCTGGGCGAGCAGGCGCGGGGGCTCCGCGACCGCGTAGTCGCGCCGGATCAGCACGCTGAGCGCGCTGGGCTCGGCGGGTCCGGCGTAGGGCGGCAGGGAGTCCTCCGCGCCGGGGATCTCGAAGGGGGTGACCTCGTCGTAGCGGTCGTAGAGAAGCTCGTCGTAGACCTCGGCCGCAGCGGCCAGTGAGTTGAACGCTTCGTAGACGGCGGGGTCGTCGTCCCCGGTACGGCGTTCGACCGCGTCGAGGTGACGGTCGATCGCGGCTTTGACCGCCTCGGCGGCGGCACGTACCTCGGCAGCGGTGGGCTGCGCAGCATCAGACATAGTGCAGACGCTATCCGTACCGGGGCTCTGCCCGCACAATAGATGCGATGCCGGAATACGAATTTGTCGACGTGTACGTGCCGCGCGGGGTCTCCCGCAAGGAAGCGGCCCGACTGCTGACCGACCACGCCGAGTACGGACACTGGGAGCTGGACCGCCTGACACTTCGCCGCGACGGCAGCCGGAGGGTGCGGCTGCGCAGGCGGATCATCCGTCAGCTACGGGCCACCTGGTGACCTCCGCACCACCTGACGACAGGGAACGGGCCCCGCGACCGCGGGGCCCGTCCGTGTCCGTCCCGCTGTTCCCGGTGTGCGCCCGGATCAGGCGGCGCTGCGGGAGCGGCGGTAGAGCACCGATCCCATGCCGGCCAGCAGCAGTCCGGCGCTCGCCGGGATGAGCGTCTCCATGCCGCCCGCCCCGGTCTGTGCGAGCTGCTCCTCCGGGTCGAGCTGGGGCTCGGGAACGTTCGGCTCGGGCGGCTGGTCGGCCGGGGGGTCGACGGGCGGGTCGACCGGCGTCTCCGGCGTGACCGGAGGCTCCTGCGGCTCCTCCGGCGGCGGGGGCGGCGGCTCGGCGTCGTTGAAGCAGCTGTTGCCGAAGGTCGGGTTCAGCAGCCCGATCACGGAGACGCTGTTGCCGCAGATGTTCGCGGGGATGTGGATCGGCGCCTGGATCGTGTTGCCGGAGAGGATGCCGGGCGAGCCCTGCGCGATCCCTTCCGCACCGGCGCCGCCGGCCCGGTGACGGCCCGTACCGGACGCGCCGTGCCGGTCCGTCGCCGTGATGTCCCCGGCCTGCGCCCCGTTGCCGGCCTGGGCCGCCTCTCCGGAGCCGCCGCCGATACGGTTCTGCGGTCCGGCGTCGCGGCTCGACTCCGCCGTCCCGTTCTCGCAGTTGTTCCCGAACGTCGGGTTGATGAGGCCGCCGACGGTGACCGAGTTGCCGCAGACGTTGACCGGGATGTCGATCGGGATCTGGACCGAGTTGCCGGACAGCACGCCCGGAGATCCGGACGCCGTACCGGCCGCGCCGGCGTCGGCGTGGGCGTAGCCGCCACTGAGGGCGAGGACCCCGCCCGCCGCCGCCATCGTGATCAGGCCTTTACGAGTGACCTGTCGCATAGGTTCGTTTCCTGCCTTCTGCCTTCCGAAAAACCCCCGGACATGACCGTGCGGGAGCCGAATACCGAACGGTCCCGGAGTGCATGGCACGCACTCCGGGACCGACCGAGCTCAAACCCTTACGGGCTGACGCACAGCGTCACGCGTTGACGCAGGTGTTGCCGAAGGCGGGGTTCAGCAGCCCGATCACGGAGACCGTGTTGCCGCACAGGTTGATCGGCACGTGGACCGGGACCTGGACGACGTTGCCGGAGAGCACGCCGGGGCTGCCGATGGCGGCACCCTGGGCGCCCGCGTCGGCGGTGGCCATGCCCGCACCCGCGAGAACGAGGCCACCGGTAGCAGCCGCAACTGCGACGACCTTCTTGATCATTATTCCTCCTAGTGGGAAATGCGGTCCCAGCCGCGGACCGCACACCTTGTAACGAGGAGGGTGAGGCGGAGCTACGTGTGAACGGCGCGTTTCACCCTTTCGGTCATGTGCGCACAGGCAGGCGAATTGCCGTACGGACCGGCCGGCGGCCCGTACGGGATCGGTCACCGGACCGTACGGGACCGGTCACCGGACCGTACGGGACCGGTCACCGGTTCGTACGGGACCGGTCAGCTGTGGTCGATGAACCGGTCGAGCACCCGCACGCCGAACTGCAGACCGTCCACCGGGACCCGCTCGTCCACCCCGTGGAACATCCCCGCGAAGTCCAGCTCCGGCGGCAGCTTCAGCGGGGCGAAGCCGAAGCCCCGGATGCCCAGGTCGTCGAAGGACTTGGCGTCGGTGCCGGCCGAGAGCATGTACGGCACGGCACGGGCGATCGGGTCCTCGGCGACCAGCGCGGTCTGCATGGCGTCGACCAGGGCGCCGTCGAACGTGGTCTCCAGCGCCTTGTCCGCGTGCACGTCCTCGCGCTTCACGTTGGGTCCCAGGATCCGGTCCAGGTCGGCGAGGAACTCCTCCTCGTACCCCGGCAGGTACCGGCCGTCGACATGGGCGGTGGCCTGGCCCGGGATCACGTTGACCTTGTAGCCGGCCCCGAGCTGGGTGGGGTTGGCGGTGTTCTGGAGGGAGGCTCCGATCAGCTTGGCGATGCCGCCCAGCTTGGCCAGCGTCTCGTCCATGTTCTCCGGGTCCAGCTCGGTGCCCAGCGCGTCGGAGAGCTCGTCCAGGAAGTGCCGCAGCGTCTTGGTGACGCGCACCGGGAACTTGTGCCGCCCCAGCCGCCCGACCGCCTCGGACAGCTCCGTGATGGCGTTGTCCTTGTGGATCATCGAGCCGTGCCCGGCGGTGCCGTCCACGGTGAGCTTCATCCAGTGCATGCCCTTCTGGGCCGTCTCCACCAGATAGAGGCGCAGCTTCTCGTTGACGGTGAACGAGAACCCGCCGACCTCGCTGATCGCCTCGTTGACGCCCTCGAAGAGCCCGGGGTGGTTGTCGACGAGGTAGCGGGCCCCGTACGTCCCGCCCGCCTCCTCGTCCGCGAGGAAGGCCAGCACGATGTCGCGCGGGGGCTTGCGGCCCGTGCGCATCCGCTCGCGTACGACCGCGAGGGTCATCGCGTCCATGTCCTTCATGTCGACGGCGCCCCGGCCCCAGACGCAGCCGTCCGCGATCTCCCCGGAGAACGGGTCGTGCGTCCAGTCCGCCGCGTTGGCCGGGACGACGTCGGTGTGACCGTGGATGAGCAGGGCGGGCCGGGAGGGGTCCTCGCCCTCGATCCGGGCGACGGTGGAAGCACGGCCCTTGTGCGACTCGAAGATCTGCGGCTCCAGTCCCACCTCGGCGAGCTTCTCCGCCACGTACTCGGCGGCGAGCCGCTCACCGGGGCCCGAGTGGTCGCCGTAGTTGCTGGTGTCGATCCGGATGAGGTCACGACAGAGGTCCACGACCTCCTTCTCGGCGTTGCCGCCGCCGACGGCCTTGCCCGTGCTGCTCTCGCTCACGCTGCTTCCTTCCGCTGTCGCTGTGGTGCTCCTTCCCATCCTCCCGCGCCCACGGCCCACGCCCAAGGCCGTGCACCCCCCGTCACGCACCGTTCACAGCCATCGGGGCGTGATCGAGCACCCCTGAATGTTTGCTATGGTTTTCCACGTCGGAACGGGCGAGGGCCCGCGAGACAGACACCTTGTCCGGGTGGCGGAATGGCAGACGCGCTAGCTTGAGGTGCTAGTGCCCTTTATCGGGCGTGGGGGTTCAAGTCCCCCCTCGGACACCAGCAGGAGCCCCACTTCGGTGGGGCTCTTTTGCGTCACCGGGTCACCGGGCCGTGGATGGCGGAGAGGGGCGACGATGAGGGGGCGCAGGAAGGCGCCGGCAGCTCCCCTCCCCCAGCGGGACGGGATCGACGCCGTACGGGTGCGGCTGCCGAAGGATCCGGACGGTGCCTGGGCGAGTGTCGGGGAGCATCTGGTCGCGCGGTTCGGTGGGGCGATCGGGGCCGGGCGGGTCGCGCAGATGCTCGAGGCGGGGCGGTTCGTGGACGGCGGCGGGCGCGCTGTGCGGGGCGGTGAACCGTACGCCGCCGGGCTGAGCCTCTGGTTCCACCGGGACTTCGCGGCCGAGGAGCCGGTGCCCTTTCCCGTCGGGGTCGTGTACCGGGACGCCCACGTCGTGATCGCCGACAAGCCGCACTTCCTCGCCACCACGCCCCGGGGGCGGCACATCACCGAGACCGCGGTGGCGCGGCTGCGGCGGGAGCTGGGACTGCCCTCGCTCCAGCCCGCGCACCGGCTGGACCGGCTGACCGCGGGGCTCGTGCTCTTCGTGGTGCGGCCCGAGGAGCGGGGCGCGTACCAGACGCTGTTCCGGGACCGGCTGGTGAGGAAGGAGTACGAGGCGGTGGCCCCGTACGACCCGGAGCTGGTCCTTCCCCGGACCGTACGGAGCCGGATCGTGAAGGAGCGCGGGGTGCTCGCCGCCCGGGAGGAGCCGGGCGAGGCGAACAGCGAGAGCCGGGTGGAGCTGGTGGAGCGGCGGGGCGGGCTGGGCCGGTACCGGCTGCTGCCCGCGACCGGGCGGACCCATCAGCTGCGCGTCCACATGAACGCGCTGGGGGTGCCGATCGTCCACGATCCGCTGTATCCGGTGGTGGAGCCGGAGGGGGCCGTGGAGGACTTCCGCGAGCCGCTCCAGTTGCTGGCGCGGCGGCTGGAGTTCACCGATCCGGTCAGCGGGGAGCCGCGCCGCTTCGAGAGCGGGCTGCGGCTCTCCGCCTGGCCGGAGGGGTGACGTACGCGGCCGTCAGTGGCCGCGCTTGATCCACTCGTCGAGCTGCGGGGCTTCCGCGCCGATGGTGGTGGGGCCGCCGTGACCGGTGCGGACGGTGGTGTCGCCCGGCAGGGTCAGCAGCCGGTCCCGGATCGAGTCGATGATCGTCGGGAAGTGGGAGAACGACCGGCCGGTGGCGCCGGGGCCGCCCTGGAAGAGCGTGTCACCGGTGAAGACCGTGGCCAGCTCGGGGGCGTAGAGGCAGACCCCGCCGGGCGCGTGGCCGGGCGTGTGCAGGACCTTGAGGGTGGTGCCCGCCACCTCCAGCTCCTGGCCGTCGGCCAGGGTGCCGTCGGGGGCGCGGTCCGGGTGGGTCTGCCCCCACAGCTCCAGGTCGTCCGGGTGGAGCAGGATCGGGGCGCCGGTGGCCTCCGCGAGGGCCGGGGCGGCGTCGATGTGGTCGTTGTGCGCGTGGGTGCAGACGATGGCGCGCAGCGTACGGCCGCCGAGCGCGGCCTCGATGGCGGCCGCGTCGTGGGCGGCGTCGATGACGATCGCCTCGGTGTCGTCGCCGACGATCCAGACGTTGTTGTCGACGTCCCACTCGCCGCCGTCGAGGGCGAAGGTGCCGGAGGTGACCAGGTGGTCGATGCGGGCGGCCATCAGAGGACCACCACCGAGCGGAGGACGTCGCCGTCGTGCATCCGGGCGAAGGCCTGCTCGATGTCGCCCAGGCCGATGGTCTCGGTGACGAAGGCGGCGAGGTCGAGGCGGCCCTGCTGGTGCAGGTCGACGAGCATCGGGAAGTCGCGGGAGGGCAGGCAGTCGCCGTACCAGGAGGACTTGAGCGAGCCGCCGCGGCCGAAGACGTCCAGGAGCGGCAGTTCGAGCTTCATCTCCGGGGTGGGGACGCCGACCAGGACGACCGTTCCGGCGAGGTCGCGGGCGTAGAAGGCCTGTCGGTAGGTCTCCGGGCGGCCGACGGCCTCGATGACGACGTCGGCGCCGTTGCCGTCGGTGAGGGCGCGGATCGCCTCGACCGGGTCGGTGGAGCGGGAGTTGACGGTGTGGGTGGCGCCCATCGTCTTCGCCGTCTCCAGCTTGCGGTCGTCGATGTCGACCGCGATGATCTTCGCCGCGCCGGCGAGGCGGGCCCCGGCGACGGCCGCGTCACCGACGCCGCCGCAGCCGATGACGGCGACCGAGTCGCCCCGGCCGACCTGGCCGGTGTTGATGGCGGCGCCGATGCCCGCCATGACACCGCAGCCGAGCAGTCCGGCGACGGCCGGGGAGACCTCGGGGTCGACCTTGGTGCACTGGCCGGAGGCGACCAGGGTCTTCTCCGCGAAGGCGCCGATGCCGAGGGCGGGTGACAGCTCCGTTCCGTCGAGCAGCGTCATCTTCCGCTTGGCGTTGTGAGTGTCGAAGCAGTACCAGGGGCGGCCGCGCAGACAGGCGCGGCACTGGCCGCAGACCGCACGCCAGTTGAGGATGACGAAGTCGCCGGGGGCCACGTCCGTGACGCCCTCGCCGACCGACTCCACGACACCCGCGGCCTCATGGCCGAGGAGGAAGGGGAACTCGTCGTTGATGCCGCCCTGCTTGTAGTGCAGGTCGGTGTGGCAGACGCCGCACGCCTGGATCTTCACGACGGCCTCTCCGGGGCCGGGGTCCGGGATCACGATCGTCTCGACCCGCACCGGTTCGTTCTTCCCCGGTGCGATGACCCCTTGCACCTGCTGCGCCATACCGTGTTCTCCCTGCTCCTGAGCTTTCGCGAAGATCGAACGCGGACAACCGTACGCCTCGTGAGCGGGTCCGCGCGCTGTGGAGCGGGAAAGAGTCGGCCGCCCTAGGGAGCGAGGATGTCCAGCTCGTGCAGGGCACCCACCGCGATCTCCTTGGTGATCCGCTCGGCGACCTCCGGGTCGCCCTCGCGGACCGCCTCGGCGAGCCGGACGTGCAGGGTGACGGCGGCCGGGTCGGGGTCCTCGAACATCACCTGGTGGTGGGTGCGGCCCGCGAGCACCTCGGCGACGACGTCCCCGAGGCGGGCGAACATCTCGTTGCCGGAGGCGTTGAGGACGATCCGGTGGAAGGCGATGTCGTGTTCGAGGTAGCCCTCCAGCTGCCGGCCGCGCGAGGTGGCGACCATGCCGAGGGCGCGTTCGGTGAGCTGGGCGCACTGCTCGGCGGTGGCGTGCCGGGCGGCGAGGCCCGCGGCGACCGGTTCGATCGCGGAGCGCAGCACGGTGAGGGAGCGCAGCTGGCGCGGGCGGTCGGCGCCGGCCAGGCGCCAGCGGATGACCTGGGGGTCGTAGACGTTCCAGGTCTCGGTGGGGCGGACGGTCACCCCGACCCGGCGGCGGGACTCGACCAGGTGCATGGACTCCAGGACCCGGACCACTTCGCGGACGACCGTGCGGGAGACGTCGAAGCGCTGGGCCAGCTCGTCGGTGCGTAGGACGCTGCCCGGCGGGCACTGGCCGGAGGAGATCTCCAGACCCAGGGTGTCCAGCACATGTGTATGCAGCCCCTGGCCCTGTGTGCTCATGGGGCAAGCCTACGGGCCGACCCTCGGGAGTAAAAAGTACGACGTTTGCGTCACAGGCTCTTGAATAAGTCGTACCTAATAGGTTTCAGTAGCGCGACGGACCGATGTCGATGAAGACAGCGAGGCACTCCATGAGCACCCCCCACGTCGTCGTGGTGATGGGCGTAGCAGGGACCGGCAAGACCACGATCGGCCCCCTGCTCGCCGCCGAACTCGGCGTTCCGTACGCCGAGGGCGACGACTTCCATCCCCCGGCGAACGTCGAGAAGATGTCGGCCGGCACCCCTCTGGACGACGACGACCGCCGCCCCTGGCTCGATGCCATCGGCGAGTGGGCGCGCGGACGGGCGGGGCTAGGCGGGGTCGTCTCCAGCTCGGCCCTCAAGCGGTCCTACCGCGACCGGCTGCGGGCCGGGGCGCCCGACGCCGTGTTCCTGCATCTGACCGGCGACCGGGCGCTGATCGAGGAGCGGATGGCGGACCGCAAGGGCCACTTCATGCCCGCCGCGCTGCTCGACTCCCAGTTCGCGACGTTGCAGCCGCTCCAGGCCGACGAGGCCGGGGTGGGCGTCGACGTGTCCGGCACCCCCGAGGAAATCACCCGGCGGGCCGTCGCCGCGCTGCGCCGGCTCGACATCTAAGGACCATCACCGTGACCAGTCTCAGCGTCGAGATGCTGGCAGCGGACGCCGCCGAACCGATCACCTCGGCAGGCAACGCGCAGTTGGGCATCGCCGTCCTGGCGGGCATCGCCGTCATCGTTCTCCTGATCACCAAGCTCAAGATGCACGCGTTCCTGGCGCTGACCATCGGTTCGCTGGCGCTCGGCTCCTTCGCGGGCGCGGCACCGGCCGACACGATCGGCAGTTTCACCGCGGGGCTCGGCTCCACCGTCGCGAGCGTGGGCGTCCTCATCGCGCTCGGCGCCATTCTGGGCAAGCTGCTCGCCGACTCGGGCGGGGCCGACCAGATCGTCGACACCATCCTGGCGAAGGCGAGCGGGCGGGCCATGCCGTGGGCGATGGTCCTGATCGCCTCGATCATCGGTCTGCCGCTCTTCTTCGAGGTCGGGATCGTGCTGATGATCCCGGTGGTGCTGCTCGTCGCCAAGCGCGGCAACTTCTCCCTGATGCGGATCGGCATCCCGGCGCTGGCCGGACTCTCCGTGATGCACGGGCTCATCCCGCCGCACCCCGGCCCGCTGGTCGCCATCGACGCCCTGGACGCCAACCTCGGGGTGACGCTGGCGCTCGGTGTGCTGGTCGCCGTCCCGACCGTGATCATCGCCGGACCGGTCTTCGCCCGCTACGCCGCGCGCTGGGTGGACATCGAGCCGCCGGAGAAGATGATCCCGCAGCGCCCGTCCGAGGAACTGGACCGCCGCCCGAGCTTCGCCGCCACCCTGGTGACGATCCTGCTGCCGGTCGTCCTCATGCTGCTCAAGGCGCTCGTCGAGATCGTGGTGGACGACTCCGGGAACAGCGTCCAGCGGGTCACGGAGGTGATCGGCTCACCGCTGATCGCCCTGCTCGCCGCCGTACTGGTCGGGATGTTCACCCTCGGCCGGGCCGCCGGGTTCACCAAGGGACGGCTGGCCGGGACCGTGGAGAAGTCGCTCGCCCCGATCGCCGGGATCCTGCTGATCGTCGGCGCCGGCGGTGGCTTCAAGCAGACGCTGATCGACGCCGGGGTGGGCCAGATGATCCTGGACTTCTCCGAGAACTGGTCGATCCCCGCCCTGCTGCTCGGCTGGCTGATCGCCGTCGCGATCCGCCTCGCCACCGGCTCGGCCACGGTCGCCACCATCTCCGCCGCCGGACTGGTCGCCCCGCTCGCGGCCGACATGTCGACCTCGCACGCGGCCCTGCTGGTCCTCGCGGTCGGCGCCGGTTCGCTCTTCTTCAGCCATGTGAACGACGCCGGGTTCTGGCTGGTGAAGGAGTACTTCGGGATGGACGTCGGCCAGACCGTGAAGACCTGGTCGGTGATGGAGACGATCATCTCGGTGGTCGCGATGGCCTTCATCATGCTGCTGTCGCTGTTGCTGTAGCGGCCCCGTACGGATACGGCAGTCGCGGCTCCGTACGGATACGGCTGAACGCGCCCGCCCCCGGAGCCCACCGGGGCGGGCGCGTTCGTGCGTACTTCGTTCGTGCGTATTTCGTACGTACAGGGCAGGACCTCGTACGTACAGGGCAGGGGTTACGGGGTGTTCAGCGGCGGGTGGCCTCGCTCTCGGCCGCCTTCTCCAGCTGGAACGCCTCGTTGCCGAGGCCGATCCGGGCGTGCACCTCGGGCTTGACCTTGCGCAGGACCGCTCCGTAGATCACGCCGCCGATCAGGGCGAGGACGATCACGCCGGGCAGCAGCCAGTTGAGGACCGAGCCGGAGCCGGAGCCCACCAGGACGTCGAAGTCGCGGACGGTGAAGACGGCGATCGACAGAAGCGCGATCCCGGCGAGGCCGGAGGCGACCAGGCGCGGGGCCTGGACGCGGCCCGCGCCGCGCTTGACGAAGAAGGCGATCACGGCGAAGGAGGCCGCGGCCATCAGCAGGATGACGCCCAGCGCGCCGACGTTGCCCATCCAGGTGAAGAGGCGCAGCACGGGGACGGTGGGGTCGCCGATGAGGTTGTCGTCGGTGAAGGCGAAGGCCAGCACGATCACGACGGAGATGACGGACTGGAGCAGCGAACCGGTGCCGGGGGCGCCGCTCGCCCGGTTGGTGCGGCCGAAGCGGGCGGGCAGCAGACCCTCGCGGCCCATGGCGAACGCGTAGCGGGCGACCACGTTGTGGAAGCTGAGGAGCGCGGCGAACATGCCGGTGACGAAGAGGATGTGCAGGATGTCGGTGAAGGTGGAGCCGAGCCGCGCCTCGGTGAGCCCGAACAGCATGCCGGGGCCCTCCTTGAGGGAGGTGTCGGCGATGAAGCCGGGTCCGGCGGCGACGGTCAGGGCCCAGGAGCTGATGGCGAGGAAGAGCGCCGCGTAGCCCACGGCGAGGAACATCACCCGGGAGACCACGATCTGCGGGCGGCTGGTCTCCTCCGCGTAGACCGGCGCCTGCTCGAAGCCGACGAACGCGGCGATGCAGAAGCAGAGCGCGGTGGAGAGCCCGGCGCCGGTGAGGGTCTCCGGGTTGAAGGCGTGCAGCGAGAGCCCCTCGGGGCCGGGCTTGGAGACGGCGGCGATGTCGAAGATCACCACGAGGAGGCACTCGATGACCAGCAGGACGCCGAGTACCTTGGCGTTGAGGTCGATCTTCAGCCAGCCGAGGACGCCGACCACGACCACCGAGATCAGCGCCGGGATCCACCACTGCACGTCGATGCCGAGGTACGTGGAGAAGATGACGGAGACCTCGAAGCCGAGGATCCCGTAGATGCCGACCTGCATCGCGCTGTACGCCACCAGCGCCACGAGCGAGGCGCCCGCGCCGGCCGTGGGGCCGAGGCCCCGGGCGATGTACGCGTAGAAGGCGCCGGCGTTGTGGACGTGCCGGCTCATCTCCGCGTAGCCGACGCTGAACAGCATCAGGACGGCGCCGAGGATGACGTAGAGCAGGGGCTGGCCGACGATGCCCATCACGCCGAAGACCGTGGGCATCACCCCGGCGACCACCATCAGGGGGGCGCTGGCGGCCAGTACGGAGAGCAGCAGGCCGGGGGTGCCGAGGCGGTTGGCCCGCAGGGCCCGTTCCTCACCCTTGTAGGTGTTGATCCCGCCGGTATCGCCCGCCGGCCCGGTGGTGCCGGTCTGCCGGGTCCTGCCTGGAAATGAACTGCCCGTCGACATGGCGGGGGTGGTCCCTTCTTCGGTTCTCGATCCTCGGTCTTCGGTCTTGGGCTCTCGGTGAGGCGCTGATCAGGGGGTGCCGAGCGCGTGGTCGCGGGCGGCGGTGAACGCCGCGTACGGGTCGCGGCCCGCGTACGACCAGGGGGCGGCCGTGGCGTGCGGGCCGATGCGGTGGAAGAGGGCGGCGGCCTCGGCACTCCGGCCCTCGCAGACCTTGGCGTGGGCCAGGAAGTTGAGGTCGACGTGGTGGCGCGGGTGGTCCTCGCGCTCCCACTCCAGCCACCAGTCGAAGGCGCTCTTCATCACCTGCCGGGCCCGCCGGCCCGACCAGTGCCCCGACGCCACCGGGTCGTCCGGCTCGCTGCCCGCCGCGACGAGTACGCGGTAGCGCTCGGCGTGGGCGACGACGGGGAGCACGGCGAGCGGGGAGTCGGCCGGGGCCTGCTCGGCGGCCCAGGCGGCGAAGTCGTACACCTCGTGCAGCGGGTCCTGGCCGCTGTCGGGCCGGCTCTCGGCCAGTTGGGCGGTCATCACGTGGTGGGCGTGGTGGTGCTCGGGGTGGCGGGAGCGGACCTCCTCGAAGA
The DNA here is from genome assembly GCF_040703535.1 of Streptomyces sp. NPDC007346. NCBI lineage: Bacteria > Bacillati > Actinomycetota > Actinomycetes > Kitasatosporales > Streptomycetaceae > Streptomyces > Streptomyces sp. NPDC007346. Next base: position 22,651 of record NZ_JBEYKR010000048.1, on the reverse strand, counting down.
GCCTGCCGGTCTCGTCACCGCCGTCGTCGCGCCCCCGGTCCAACAGGAGCAGGGCGAGCCACGGGGTGGGGTCGTCGGGGGTGACCCGGGCGGCGGCGAGGCAGGCCTGACGGGCGCGGGCCACGTCGCCGGCCTTGGCCTTGGGGCGCAGGGCCCGTACGACGCACGCGCAGCCGAGGAGGGCGGCGGCGTCCGCGCTCTCGGGTTCGGCGAGCAGCCAGTCCCCGGCCCAGTCCACGGCGGAGGGGATCTCGGCGAGGGCCAGGAGGCGGTGTCCGCGGCGGTCCCAGTCCTTGCCGGTGGCCACCAGCAGCGCGCGGGCCCCGCCCCAGCGCCCCTGGGTGAACTGGCTGCGCGCGTCGACGAGTTCGCGGTCGTCCAGAGCCGGGTCGAAGGTGTGGTCCGAGCGACCGCCCCGGCGGCGGGAGCGGCCCAGGGGCGGCGGAGGCGGGGACATGCCGCAGACTTCTTTCGACGCGGTGTGCGAGCAGATGATCGCGCACAGCAAAGCGGCAGGGAATGCTCCGAGTCAAGAGGAGGTCTCTACCAACTCATCACTCCTTCCGGATAGTTGGCTGGAAGTCGTCGCACCGGGAGAGGAGTCCGCGCAGCGTGCGGGTGGTGCGGGCGGGTGGCGGGTGACGCCTGACACACTGGCGGGATGGAGCCACGTGAACCTCTGAAACCCTTTCTCCTCGCCTTTCCCGGCCCGTTGCGCGACCGGCTGGTGGCGGCGGTCCTTTCCGGCGAGAAGGTGTCCACCTCCGGGCTGTTGGCCGAGTACGAGCTGGAGCGTGAGGAGCCTGGACCGGTGGGCGAACGGTCCGCGCTGATCGACTCGCGGGGGCGGGAGGTGGCGGTGGTGGAGGTGACCGACGTACGGGTGCTGCCGCTCGGGGAGATCGGTCTGCGCCATGCGCTCGACGAGGGCGAGGGGTATCGGTCGGTGGCCGAATGGCGTGCGGCACATGAGCGGTTCTGGCACAGCGAGGAGATGCGGGAGGCGATGGGCGATCCGTCGTTCACGGTGGATGACGGGACGATGATCGTGGCTGAGCGGTTTCGGGTGGTGGAGCGGCTGGACGGGGGCGGAGTCTCCGGGTGAGGGGCCCGGGGTGCGGCGGGTGTTCGGCCGGGTGAGGCCCCGGGGCGCCGCCCTGGGAGGGGTTACGTGGCGACCGCCTTCGCCGCCGCCCGGCCCGCCGCCCGGCCCGAGAAGATGCAGCCGCCCAGGAACGTGCCCTCCAACGAGCGGTAGCCGTGGACCCCGCCGCCACCGAAGCCGGCCGCCTCGCCCGCCGCGTACAGGCCGGGGAGCGGGGTGCCCTGCGAGGTCAGGACCCGGGAGGACAGGTCCGTCTCCAGGCCGCCCAGGGACTTGCGGGTGAGGATGTTGAGGCGTACGGCGATCAGCGGGCCCGCCGCCGGGTCCAGGATGCGGTGGGGCCTGGCGGTGCGGATGAGGCGGTCGCCGAGGTAGGCGCGGGCTCCGTGGACCGCGGTGACCTGGAGGTCCTTGGTGAAGGGGTTGGCGATCTCGCGGTCGCGGACGGTGATCTCGCGGCGCAGTTCGGCCGCGTCGATCAGGTCGTCGCCGGTCACCTCGTTCATGCCCCTGACCAGCGCGTCCAGGTCCTTCTCCACGACGAAGTCGGCGCCGTGGTCCATGAACGCCTTGACCGGTGCGGGCACGTCCGCGCGGGCCCGGCCGAGCACGTCGCGGACCGACTTGCCGGTGAGGTCCGGGTTCTGCTCCGAGCCCGAGAGGGCGAACTCCTTGCCGATGATCCGCCGGTTGAGCACGAACCAGGTGTAGCCGTGGCCGGAGCGTGTGATGTGTTCGAGGGTGCCGAGCGTGTCGAAGCCGGGGAAGAGCGGGACCGGCAGCCGCTTGCCCCGGGCGTCGAGCCAGAGGGAGGAGGGGCCGGGCAGGATGCGGATGCCGTGCCTGGCCCAGATCGGGTTCCAGTTCTCGATGCCCTCGGTGTAGTGCCACATCCGGTCGCGGTTGATGTGGTGGGCGCCCGCCTCCTCCGCGATGCCCAGCATCAGGCCGTCGACGTGGGCGGGGACGCCGGAGAGCATCTTCTCGGGCGGGGTGCCGAGCCGCTGGGGCCACTGGGAGCGGACCAGGTCGTGGTTGCCGCCGATGCCTCCGGAGGTGACGATCACCGCCTGGGCCCTCAGCTCGAAGGCGCCGGTCGCCTCCCGGCTGCTGGCGGTGCCGCGCTCGGCGCCGCTCGGCTCCAGGATCTCCCCGGTGACCGTGTCCAGCGCCCCGGCCGTACGGGCGAGGCCCGTGACACGGTGGCGGAACCTCAGTCGGACGAGCCCCTTGGCGACACCCTCGCGGACCCGGCGCTCGAAGGGGGCGACGACGCCGGGGCCGGTGCCCCAGGTGATGTGGAAGCGGGGTACGGAGTTGCCGTGGCCCCGCGCGTCGTAGCCGCCGCGCTCCGCCCAGCCGACGACCGGGAAGATCCGCAGCCCCTGCCGGTGCAGCCAGGAGCGCTTCTCCCCGGCCGCGAAGTCGACGTACGCCTCGGCCCACTTCCTGGGCCAGTGGTCCTCCGCGCGGTCGAACCCGGCGGTGCCGTACCAGTCCTGGAGCGCCAGCTCCCGGCTGTCCTTGATCCGCAGCCGGCGCTGCTCGGGCGAGTCGACGAGGAAGAGGCCGCCGAAGGACCAGTGGGCCTGCCCGCCGACGGACTGCTCGGGCTCCTGGTCCAGGACGATCACGGAACGGCCGGCGTCGACCAGCTCGGCGGTGGCCACGAGTCCGGCGAGCCCTGCCCCGATCACGATCACATCAGCGTCGTACGCCATGGGTTCCATCCAGTCGGGGGGGGTCAGCCGGGTGACAAGTTACCCGTGCGTCAGATCTTGGGTACCGGCCGCTGCCACGTCAACCGTCCGGGTGCTGTTGGATGAAACGTATGACGCCTTCTGACGAGATCCTGGACATCGTCGACGAGAGAGACGAGGTCATCGGGCAGGCGCCGCGCGGTGAGGCGACCGCCCTGGGTCTGCGCCACCGCTGTGTCTTCATCGAGGCGCGCGACGCCGAGGGGCGCCTCTTCGTCCACCGCCGGACGCCCACCAAGCTGCTCTTCCCCTCGTACTACGACATGTTCGTGGGCGGGGTGGTGGGCGCCGGCGAGTCCTACGACGAGGCGGCGCTGCGCGAGGCGGAGGAGGAGCTGGGGGTCTCGGGGCTGCCGGAGCCCGAGCCGCTGTTCCGGTTCCTCTACACCGATGACACGCACAGCTGGTGGTCCGCCGTCTATCAGGTGCGGTGCGAGCTGCCGGTGGCCCCGCAGACCGAGGAGGTGGCCTGGCACACCTTCCTGGACGACGCGGAGGTGGAGGAGCGCCTCGGGGAGTGGCCGTGGGTGCCCGACGGGGTGGAGGCGTACCGGCGGCTGAAGGAGTTCCGGTCCGGGCGGCCGAACACCTCCGAGGTGCCGGTGTGAACAAGATCGCGCAGAGCGTACGTCTGTGGTTCGCGCCGCAGCGGATCCGGGACGAGGGGACCACCCCCGACTACCGGTTCTCGCTGGCCAACGAGCGTACGTTCCTCGCCTGGATCCGGACGGCGCTGGCCCTGATCGGCGGGGGCTTCGCCGTGGACCAGTTCCTGCCGGAGCTGGCCTGGGGCGTCCGGGCGGGGCTCGCCCTCGGGCTGCTCGCCGCCGGGGTGCTGTGCGCGCTGCGGGCGGTCAACCACTGGGTGCGGTGCGAGCGGGCGATGCGGCGCGGGGAGGACCTTCCGGTCTCCCGGTTCCCGACGGTGCTGGGCATCGTGGTCGCGGTCGTGGCCGTCGCGATGGTGGTGGTGGTCCTCTTCGGCTGGGAGGGCCGGTGACGGCGGCGGCCGACCGGGACCCCGGGCTCCAGCCCGAGCGGACCCGGCTCGCCTGGCGGCGCACCACGCTGTCCGCCACGGTGGTGGCGCTGCTCGCCGGGCGGCAGGCGCTGCACAGCGGCGCGACCCCGGCCGCGCTGGTCGCGGTGGCGCTGACCTCGGTGGCCTGGCTGGGGCTCCTGGCGGTGGCCCACCGCAGGGTGCGGCGCATGGGCGTGGCACGGCCGGAGCCGCTCGCGCCGCGCGGGGCGCTGACGGCGGCGCTGTGCACGGTGGCGTTCGCGGTGTTCGCGGTGGTCATGCTGGTGTGAGGGCCGGGGGCGGCCCAGCGGCTCCGAGCCTTCGCGGCGCTCACAACGGTCGCGGTGGGCACGGCGGTCGCGGTGGGCACGGCGGCCACGCTGTCGCGGCGGCCACGCTGTCGCGAGCGCGACCGCCCGGTCCGCTCAGCCGTCCCAGTCCACCGTGACCACGATCTTGCCCCGGGTGCGCCCCTCCTGGTTGAGGCGGTACGCCTCGGCCGCCTCTTCCAGCGGGAAGACCTGATCCACGTGGACGGTGACGATGCCCTGCTCGGCCAGCTCCGCGAGCTGGGCCAGGTCGTGCGCGTCGGGCCGGACGAAGGCGTAGCGCCCCCCGTACGAGAAGACCTCGCTGTCGGCGATCGAGGCGAGCCGGCCGCCCTCGGCGAGGGTCTCGGCCGAGACCCGCAGCGTGTCACCGCCCACCGTGTCGAAGGCGGCGTCGATGCCCTCGGGGACCAGCTCCCGCAGCCGCTCGGCGAGCCCCTCCCCGTACTCCACGGGTTCGCCGCCGAGGCTGCGTACGTGGTCGTGGTTGCGGGGGCTCGCGGTGCCGATGACCCGGCAGCCGGTGTGGCGGGCGAGCTGTACGGCCAGGGAGCCGACGCCGCCCGCCGCCGCGTGGACGAGGACGGTGTCGCCGCTGCGGATCTTCAGGGTGCGGTGCAGCACCTGGTACGCGGTGAGCCCGGCCAGTGGCAGGCCGGCGGCCTCCTCGAAGCTCAGGCTGAGCGGTTTGCGGGCGAGGGTCCGCACGGGGGCGGCGACGTACTCGGCGAACGTACCCCGGGAGAGGAAGTCCTCCCGGACGTAACCGATCACCTCGTCCCCGACCGCGAACTCGTCGACGGCGACGCCCGGTTGCACGACCACACCGGAGACGTCCCAGCCGGGGATCACCGGGAAGACGGCTTCGAGGCCACCTTGGAGGTAGCCCTCCCGGGCCTTCCAGTCGACCGGGTTGACCGCCGCCGCCCGCACCTTCACCAGGACCGAGTCGGGGCCGACCTTGGGGTCGGGCCGCTCGCCGTACTCCAGGACGTCGGCCGAGCCGTACGTGTTGTAGCTGATCGCCTTCATCCCTCGACCTTCCGTGCGGGGCGGGGCCACCGCAACTCAGGGCGTACGGCTGGGGAGCGCACGGGCGGGGTGCCCCGGGCGGCCGCTGTGAGCGGCACGCGCGTACACGTACATGAACTGTGTTCAGTGACGCGGTTCGCCGCCGAGGTCCGGACGCCCCTCCCCCGCCCGGTCGAGGCAGTTCGTGCGGGAGTTCACTGGACGACATACCGACTGGTCGGCATCATGGTCAGCGATCGTGGTCACCGATCGTTCCATCGCCCCGGAGGTACGCACCATGAGCTCACTCCCCCCACCAGGTCTCGACCCGGAGCTGCTGCGTGGCCACCTCGACCGCGAGCGGCCGGGGCTGGTGCGCGGCCCCCTCGAAGCGCGGCTGATCGAGGGCGGCCGCTCGAACCTCACGTACCTCGTCGGCGACGGGACGGGCCGGTGGGTGGTGCGCCGGCCGCCGCTGGGCCATGTGCTGGCCACCGCGCACGACATGAAGCGCGAGCACCGGGTGATCAGCGCGCTGCACCCCACCGCCGTGCCCGTGCCGGAGACTCTGCTGCTCTGCGAGGACGACTCGGTGCTCGGTGCGCCGTTCTACGTCATGGAGTACGTCGAGGGCACTCCGTACCGCACGGCCGAGCAACTCGCCCCGCTGGGCCCCGAGCGCACCCGGGCCGCCGTCCTGGCCCTCGTCGACACGCTGGTCGACCTGCACGCCGTGGACCCGGTGGCCGTCGGGCTCGGGGACTTCGGGCGCCCGGACGGGTTCCTGGACCGGCAGTTGCGGCGCTGGGGCAAGCAGCTGGACGCCTCCCGCAACCGCGAACTGGCCGGCATCGACGAGCTGCACGCCACCCTCGGCCGCGAGCTGCCCGCGTCCCCCGCGCCCACCGTCGTCCACGGCGACTACCGCCTGGACAACGTGCTGCTCGGCCCGGACGAGAGCATCAACGCCGTCCTGGACTGGGAGATGTCCACCCTGGGCGACCCGCTGACCGACCTCGGGCTCCTGGTGATGTACAGCTCCGACCTCGACCTGCCGCACTCCCCCGTCTCCACCACCAGCGGCGCCGCCGGACACCCCTCGCCCGCCGAGCTGGTCGAGCGGTACGCCGCCGGGTCGGGCCGGGACACCTCCGCCATCTCCTGGTACACGGCGTTCGCCTGGTTCAAGCTCGCCGTGATCCTGGAGGGCATCCACTACCGCTACACCCTCGGCCGGACCGTCGGCGCCGGTTTCGATCAGATCGGCGAGCTGGTCCCCGTCTTCATCGAGCACGGCCTCACCACTCTCCAGGAAGGCTGACACACCCATGGACTTCGCATTCGACGCGCGTACCGAGGAGCTGCGGAGCCGGCTGCTCGCCTTCATGGACGAGCACGTGTACCCGGCCGAGCGGGTCGCGGAGGAGCAGCGGGCGCTCCTCGCCTCGCCGTGGGACACCCCGGCGGTGGTGGGTGAGCTGAAGGCCGAGGCGCGGCGGCAGGGGCTGTGGAACCTCTTCCTGCCCGACGCGGAGTACGGGGCCGGGCTGGCCAACCTCCAGTACGCGCCGCTCGCGGAGATCACCGGCCGCTCCCCGCACCTGGCGCCGACCGCGCTGAACTGCGCGGCCCCGGACACCGGGAACATGGAGGTGCTCTCCCAGTTCGGCACGGACGAGCAGCGGAAGCGGTGGCTGGAGCCGCTGCTGGCCGGGGAGATCCGCTCCGCCTTTGCGATGACGGAGCCGGAGGTGGCGTCGTCGGACGCGACGAACATCGAGACCCGGATCGTCCGGGACGGCGAGGACTATGTCGTCAACGGCCGCAAGTGGTACATCTCCGGGGCGATGAACCCGGACTGCGCGGTCTTCATCGTGATGGGCAAGACCGACCCGGACGGCGACGACATCCGCCGTCAGCAGTCGATGATCCTGGTGCCGCGCGACACCCCGGGCCTCGAAGTGCGGCGCGCGATGCGGGTGTACGGGTACGAGGACCACTCCCACGGCGGCCACGCCGAGGTGGTCTTCCACGACGTGCGGGTGCCCGCGGCCAACCTGATCGGCGAGGAGGGCGGTGGTTTCGCCATCGCGCAGGCGCGGCTGGGTCCGGGGCGGATCCACCACTGCATGCGGCTGATCGGGATGGCGGAGCGGGCCATCGAGCTGATGTGCCGCCGGGCGGTGGAACGTACGGCGTTCGGCAAGCCGCTCGCCCGGCAGGGCGTCGTGCAGAACTGGATCGCGGACGCCCGGGTGACGGTGGAGCAGCTGCGGCTGCTGGTGCTGAAGACGGCCTGGCTGATGGACACGGTCGGCAACAAGGGCGCGCACACCGAGATCCAGTCCATCAAGATCGCCACCCCGCGCGCGGTGGTGGACATCCTGGACTCCGCGGTGCAGCTGCACGGTGCGGGCGGGGTGAGCCAGGATTTCCCGCTGGCCGAGCTGTGGGCGTCGGCGCGGACGCTGCGGCTGGCGGACGGCCCGGACGAGGTGCACCAGCGCTCGCTGGCGCGGCGGGAGATCAAGCGGTACCTCTGAACCGGGTGCGGCCCCCTCCTGGGGAGGGGGCCGCGCCGGGGTCGCCCGGGGGTCAGAAGGTGAGCTTCCAGCTGTCGATGTAGCCGGTGTCGTACCGGGCGATGTCCTGCACCCGGAGCTTCCAGGCGCCGTTGGCGGCCTTGGCGGAGGCGTTGACGGTGTACGTCGTGATGACGTTGTCCGCCGAGTCACCGCTGCTGGAGTTCTTCAGCCGGTAGGCGGTGCCGTCCGGTGCCAGCAGGTCGATCACCAGGTCACCGCGGTAGGTGTGCTTGATGTCCACGCCCACCTGGAGGGCGGCGGGGGCGTTGCCGGTCCGGCCGGAGACCGTGATCGTCGAGGTCACGGCGGCCCCGGCGTCCGGGACGGCGACCCGGGTGGAGTTGGTGTAGACGTCGCCCGCGGGCGGCTCGCCCGTGGAGCCCGCGGAGAGGGTCCAGACCGCGTGGGCGACAGCGTCGCTGTTGCGGTCCAGGGCGGTGTCGTTGATGTTCGCCGTGGTGTCGCACGAGGAGTGGTAGCAACGGTCGAAGGCCTGGCCCTGCGTTCCGCCCCACTTCTGCGCCTGGGCCGCCGTCTTGGTCCGGCTGGCGCCGCTGAAGAGGCCGCCGACGGGGACGCCCGCCGTCTTGAACGGGGCGTGGTCGGAGCGGCCGTCGCCCTCGGTCTCGATCTCGGTGGGGACGCCGAGGCCCGCGTAGTAGTCCTTGAAGGTCTTCTCGATGACCGGGTCGTCGTCGTAGACGAAGTAGCCGGCGTTGGGCGAGCCGATCATGTCGAAGTTGAGGTAGCCGGAGATCTTGGCACGCTCGGCGGCCGGCAGGTTGTTGACGTAGTACCTGGAGCCGACCAGGCCCAGCTCCTCCGCGCCCCACCAGCCGAACCGCAGGTGCTTGTCGGGCTGGTAGCCGGAGCGCGCGACGGCGAGGGCGGTCTCCAGGACGGCGGCCGAGCCGGAGGCGTTGTCGTTGATCCCGGCGCCGGAGGAGACGGAGTCCAGGTGGGCCCCGGCGAACACGACCTTGTTCGGGTCGCCGCCGGGCCAGTCGGCTATCAGGTTGTAGCCGGTGGCACCGCTGGCGGTGAACTGCTGGATGTACGTGGTGTATCCGGCCGCGTCGAGGCGGGCCTTCACGTAGTCGACGGACGCCTTGTAGCCGGGGCGGCCGTGGGCGCGGTTGCCGCCGTTGTTCGCGGCGATCGTCGAGAACTGCGTGAGGTGGGCCTTGACGTTGGCCAGGGGTATGTCGGGCGCCGCGACGGCGGCGCTCGCCGGGGCCGACGCCGGGGCCGCCTGCGCGGTGGGCGCGGCGGTGGCGAGGAGGGCTGCCAGGGCGACGGCGGCGACGGCCGCCGGGGATCTGCGCAGGGTGAGGCGGTTCGGTCTCATGATGAGGCTCCGGATTCCGTTCGGGGACTGACGGAACGTGCGGGGGGCACCCGGCCGTGGAACGGGGACCGGGTCCTGGAGCTGGTGGTGCGCACCGCACGGCCGATGGCCCGTGCGATGCGTGACCGATGGTCAATGAGGTGACAGTGTTCCGTCAAGAGCGGAAACCGGACGTGTCCGTTCTATTAACGAACACCGTGCCGCGTTTGGAACGCGGGGAAATGACCGTCCCCGAAGGGGAGTTACGGGCGCAGGGCCCGCAGCAGCAGGTCCGCGAGGTGGTCGGCGACCTGCTGGCGGCTGAGCGGGCCGTCCGGGCGGTACCAGGTGGAGAGGTGGTGGACCGAGCCGAAGTGGTAGTCGACCACCAGGTCGGCGGGGGTGGCGGTGGAGAAGACCCCGCTGCGCTGCCCCTCCTCGATCAGCGCCCGGAACCGCTCGTGGTAGCGGCGGCGCTCCACCCGTACCTGCTTGTTCTTCTCCGGGCTCAGGTGGTGCATGGAGCGGAAGAAGATCGCGGCGTCGTCCAGGTTGTCGATGGTCGTGACGACCACGTCGGCCGCCGCGTCGCGCAGCCGCTGCTCGACGGGGGCCTCGGCGTCCGCGAAGGCGTCCAGCCGCTCCTGCTGGAGCCGCAGCACCCGGGCGTAGACCTCCTGGAGCAGGTCCTCCTTGGAGCCGAAGTAGTGGTAGAGCGCCCCCTTGGTGACGCCCGCCGCCTCGACGATCTCCTGGACCGAGGTGCGGTCGTACCCGCGCTCGGCGAAGAGCCGGGTGGCGGCGGCCAGCAGCCTCTGGGGGACGGGAGTGCCGTTCTGCTCCGTCGCCTTGGCCATGAGCCGCCACCTGCCTTTCATACCGTGCGTTCGCTGTTTCGACGCGGTTCTAACGGGAGGAACGCAGTTCCCGCCTGAGGATCTTCCCACTCGCCGTCTTCGGCAGCTCGGCCAGGATCTCCACCTCGCGCGGATACTTGTACGCGGCGAGCCTTTCCTCGCAGTACGTCCCCAGCTCGCCCGGTTCGACGGATGTGCCCGGACGCAGGCTGACATAGGCCCGTACCGTCTCCCCCCGGTACGGGTCGGGCACGCCCACGACGGCCGCCTCGCGCACCGCCGGGTGGGTGTACAGGACGTCCTCCACCTCGCGGGGCCAGACCTTGAACCCGGAGGCGTTGATCATGTCCTTCTTGCGGTCGACGACGTAGAGCCAGCCCGCCGGGTCCATGAACCCGATGTCGCCGGTGCGCAGCTCACCGTCCGGGAAGGCGGCCTCGGTGGCCTCGGGGAGGTTCCAGTAGCCGGAGACGACCTGGGGGCCGCGCACGGCGATCTCGCCCTGCTCCCCGAAGGGCACCTCCCGCCCCGCCTCGTCGAGGATCCGTACGACGGTGTCGGAGCCGGGCACGCCCACGGAGAGGGTGCCGGAGACCGGGTCCACGGGCGCCTCTCGGTCGGGCGGGACCGAGGCGCAGGGGGCGGTGCACTCGGTGAGTCCGTAGCCGTTGCGGATGTACGGGCCGAAGCCGGCGCGGAACTTCTCCACCAGCGCGGGCGGCAGCGGGGCGCCGCCGGAGGAGATCACCTGGAAGGAGGCGAAGTGGTCCGGGGTGGCGTCGGGGTGGGCGGCCAGGGCCATGAAGGCGGTGGAGGGGCCGACGGTGTAGGCGGGGCGGTGGGTGGCGAAGGCCTCGAGGACGACGCCCGCCTCGAAGCGGTGGGCCAGGACCAGGGTGCCCGCGTTGGCGACGCAGGCGGCGAGCTGGCAGACCATGCCGGTGATGTGGAAGAGCGGGGCGAGCGCGAAGTAGACGGAGCCCCCGGCCAGGGGATGCCCGGCGCGCTGCCGTTCGGCGTTGACCATGATGTTGGCGTGGGAGTTCATGGCGCCCTTGGGGGTGCCGCTGGTCCCGGAGGTGTAGCTGATCAACGCCGTGTCCTCGGCGGTGACCGTCCGGCCGCCGGGGGGTGCGTGGCCGGCGCGGGCGACGGTCAGCAGGTCGTCGGGGCCGGGGGCGGGGAGCCGTTCGAAGCCGAGGACGCGGGGGTCGTTCACGGACTGGAGGTCCAGCTCGCAGGCGGTCAGCGCGATGGTGAGTTCCGGGGCGGCGGCCGCGGTCTCCCGCAGATACACGGCCCAGGCCCGGTCCGAGCAGATCAGCGCGGTGACCCCGGCGTCCGCGAGGACGTGGCCGACCTCGCCGGACTTGTACATCGGGTTGAGCGGTACGACGGTGGCCCCGGCCTTCCACGCGCCGAGGAGCGCGAGGACGAAGTGCGGGCTGTTCTGGAGCATGATCGCGACCCGGTCGCCGCGCCGCAGGCCCCGGGAGGCGAGGTGCCCGGCGACCGAGTCGGAGAGCGCGTCGGTCTCGCGGTAGCTGAGCCGCCCGTCGAAGTAGGCGAGGGCCGGGCGGCTGTCGGGGGCCCGCTCCACCGCGTCCCGGAAGGCGTGCAGCACGGTGGCGGCCGGGTGCAGTTCGGCGCGCTGGGCGTCGCTGAGGAGGGCGAGCCAGGGCTTGGCCGCGTAGCGGGAGCCGTTGGGGGGCGGGACGGCGGCGGGCTCGCCGGCGGGGGGCGGCGAGGCGGCGGTGGGCTCGCGGGGCGGAGCCGCGTCGGCGTGGAGCTTGCCGACCGGGGCCGGGGAGGCACCGGCCGGGTCGCCGGGGGCCGGGGTGTCGCGGGCCGGGTCGCCGGGGGCCGGGGCGTTCATGCGCCGCTCGCCTCCCACTTCTGCTGGAGGCGGTTCATGTTGCCCATCCATCGGTCGGGGTCCTCGGCGCGGGCCCGGTAGTACCCGGCCACCTCGGGGTGCGGCAGGACCAGGAAGCGGTCGGCCTCCATCGCGTCGAACAGCGCGTCGGCGACGGCGTCCGGCTCGATGGCCCCGGGGGCGAGCACCAGCTCGCCGGCCGAACCCGCGGCGGTGAGCATATCCGTACGCACACCCTGCGGGCAGATCGCGTGCACCTTGACGCCGCGGTGGCGGTAGGTGAGCGAGAGCCACTCGGCGAAGGCGACCGCCCCGTGCTTGGTGACGCTGTACGGGGCCGCGCCGATCATCGTCAGCAGCCCGGCGGCGGACGCGGTGGTGACGAAGCGTCCGCCGCCGCGCTCCAGCCACTGCGGCAGCAGGGCCCTGGCCGCCCGGACGTGGGCCATCACGTTGACGTCCCAGGCGGCGGTCCAGACCTCCTCGTCGGCGAACACGTCACCGGGCGAGGCGAGTCCGGCGTTGGCGCAGTAGACGTCCACCGTGCCGCCCAGCGCGTCGCGGGCGGCCTCCACGATGTCCGAGGCGTCCCCGGCGACCGCGGTCCCGCCGATCTCCTCCGCCAGCGGTTCGACGCGCGCGAGGTCGAGATCGTTGACGACGACCCGCGCCCCCCGCTCCGCGAACCTGCGGGCCAGAGCGGCGCCGATGCCGCCTCCGGCCCCGGTGACCACTACGCCGGCGCCTCGCACCGTATCCGCCGTACCCATCGTCGTCCCGCCTTCCGTACGCCTGCTCTCCGGCCCGCCCCCAGCGGCAGACTAACCGGTCGGTATGTCATCGGGGAAGGGTCGGGAAGGGCCCCGGCGCAGGTCGGTGAGGGGGCGGCCCCGTTCGGCGAATCGGCGCGGCCCGGGTCGTTCCGTGCGGCCCGCGGCCGCGCTAGCGTGCGTGGTCATGACAGTCGGCGCGATCGTGGAGGTAGCGGAATGAGCCTGTCCCGACGTGGTTTGCTGGCCGCCGGAGGCGCCGTGGGAGCGGTCGCGGCGACGGCGGCCGGTACCGGTGGAGCCGCCGCCTCCGTCCGCGGCCCCGGGCACGGGCGCGGCCGGGTCCGTACCGGCTTCGACCGGCTGGCGGCCGAGGGCTACCGGCTGCTGCGGGGCCAGAAGGTCGGCGTCGTCACCAACCCGACCGGTGTCACCGCCGACGTACGGCACATCGTCGACGTGATGCACCCGGACTCCCGGGTGGAGCTGACCGCCGTCTTCGGGCCAGAGCACGGCTTCCGGGGCACCGCGCAGGCGGGCGGCTCGGAGGGGCGCTACGACGATCCGGTGACGGGGCTGCCGGTCTACGACACGTACCTCACCAGCGGGCAGCCGCTCGCGGACATCTTCACCGCGTCGGGCGTGGACACGGTCGTCTTCGACATCCAGGACGCGGGCGCGCGCTTCTACACGTACATCTGGACGCTGTACGACTGCATGGAGGCGGCGGCGCTCGCGGGCAAGCGCCTGGTGGTGCTGGACCGGCCGAACCCGGTGAGCGGGCGGGCGGCGCTGGGGCCGGTGCTGGACCCGGCGTTCGCGACGTTCGTCGGCCGCCGGGAGATCGCCCAGGCGCACGGGATGACGGTGGCGGAGCTGGCGCTGTTCTTCAACGCGGAGTTCCTGCACGAGAATCCGGTACGGCTGGAGGTGGTGACGATGTCGGGGTGGCGGCGGTCGGACTTCTTCGACGACACCGGGCTGCCGTGGGTGCCGCCGAGCCCGAACATGCCGACGCCCGAGACGGCCCTCGTCTACTCCGGCACCTGCCTCTTCGAGGGCACGAACCTCTCCGAGGGCCGGGGCACCACGCGGCCCTTCGAGCTGCTGGGCGCGGAGGGCGTCGACCACCGCTGGGCCGCCGCGGCGAACGCGCTGCGGCTGCCGGGGGTCGCCTTCCGGGAGGCGTACTTCGCGCCGACGTTCTCCAAGTTCGAGGGGACGACGGTCGGCGGGGTCCAGGTGCACGTCCAGGACCGGGAGGCCTTCGACCCGGTCCGCACCGGCATCGCCCTGCTGGTGACGGCGAAGCGGACGTGGAGCGGGTTCGCCTGGCGCCCGGACAACTGGATCGACAAGCTCACCGGGAACACCCGGGTCCGCACGATGATCGACGCGGGGGCGGACACGGACGCGGTGGTGGACGCGTGGCGGGCGGACCTGACGGCGTTCCGCGCGAAGCGGCGGAGGTATCTGCGGTACGGGGGGTAGTGCGGGCGGGGCGGGAGCGGGGCGTCGAGCCCTTCGGGGCGGGTGGCAGCGGGGCGCCGGGCCTTCGCGCGGGCGCCCGGCCCGCCGGGGTTCAGTCCCCGAGCTCCAGGTCGCCGAGGTACTCGCCGTCGCCGGTCAGGCCCCGCTTGCGGTAGCCGAGCCGGAGGTAGAACTCCTCGGGGCCGCCCTCGCCGGGGTGCCAGGTCACCGTCGAGAGCCTTCCGCCACGCCGGCGGATCTCCTCGTTCACCGCGCCCACCGCGAACCGCCCGTACCCCCGGCCCTGCTCCCCGGCGGCGACGGCGAGCCGCCAGAGACCGGAGCGCGGCGCGGCGCCCGGCAGGTCGTCGTAGGCGAACGGGACGTCGAAGAAGGCCATCACGAAGCCCACGACGCGGTCGCCGTCGCGGATCAGCCGGGGCCAGGCGGTGTCGGGGTGCACATAGGCCTCGGCCAGGGACTGCGCCACCGGTGCGACGAACTTCCGCTGCTCGGGCGCGACTTCCAGCCGACAGGCGGCGAGCACCGTGTCGGGCGTGACCTTTTCCAGGCGGGGGGAGACTGCTGTCATGGGGGCACTCAACCGCACCCGTCGAAGGCGCTGCCACCGCATTTCCCCGGTCGGCCGTCGGATGCGCAGGGCTCTCCGGCCACCGCCCCGCCACCGGGCCCCGCACGTCCGCGCTCCCCTTCACCACCCGTCCGTGCGCCGGTCCACCTCCGTCGGTGACTCCCCTCCGACGTGGAAAGTCTCAGCCAATGGACGGTTTCCACCTTTCGATGGAGCCGAAACGGGCAGGCGTACGTCCACTCCTTGACGCCGAAGGACGAACGACGGAGGTGGCAGACATGGCCGGTTTCCGGAGTCTTGCGAGACAGGTCCGCGATCCGCGGGGCGATCTGGCCCTGCGGCGGTACTCGCTGCGCAAGTGCCTGGAGAGGTTCGCCCCGTACGGCCACCGGGCGACCTGGGACCATCTGTGCGCCCGGCACGGGATCGATCCCGAGGACCGGGCGCCCGATCCGGCGCGCCTGCTGGGCGCCCTGGAGGAGCTGGAGGAGGCACGGGCCATCTGGCTCGCGTACGAGGCGGGGTTCGCCGAGCGGCGGAGGCGCGAGAAGCACGAGGGCCTGCGGCGGCCCGGCGCCTTCGACGACTGGCACCGCCGGACGTGGGGCGGCCACGGGGTGGCCCGCTGCGCGGACCCGGAGGTCCACCCCAGCGAGCCGCTCGCCGAGGTGCTGCGCCGGCTGATCGCGGCGCTCGGCTCGGGCCCCGGCTCCGCCTGCCCGGTCTGTGCGGCCACGGGGATCGAGTGGCGGCAGGAGCGGGAGCGCGGGCACGAGCCGTGGTCGGGTCCGGTGTGCACGGCGTGCGGGATCGCGGTGCCGCGGCCGGTGCTGACGGACCACACGCTGGCCAGGGCCCGGCTGGTACGGCACCGGAGGCCCGCCGCGGCGGCAGCGGCGTAGGACGTTTCCGGGGCCCGCCGCCTTGGGGGCCGCTGGTCCCGGGCCCGTTGTCAGTGGCGGATGCCACCATCGGGACATGATCCAGGTCTGCCTGAACGGCCGGCGTGGTGCGGAGGCTTCGGCCGCCGTGCCCCTGTCCCCCGAAGCGCTGGCCCGGTCGGCGGCCGAAGCCGTCGCCGCCGGTGCCGCCGACATCCATGTGCATCCGCGGACCCCCTGCGGGCAGGACACGCTCTCGCCCCGGGTGGTGGCCGCGACGCTGACGGCGATACGGGCGGCGGTGCGCGTCCCGGTCGGGGTGACGACGGGCGCCTGGGCGGAGCCCGATCCGGCGCGCCGGGTGGAGCGGGTGCGGGAGTGGACGGTGCTGCCCGACCACGCCTCGGTCAACTGGCACGAGCCGGGCGCCGAGGAGCTGGCCGCCGCCCTGCTGGAGCGGGGCGTGGGCGTGGAGGCCGGGATCTGGTCGGGCACGGAGGGGCACCGCCTCTTCCGCCGCTCCCCCTTGGCACCCCGGGTCCTGCGGGTGCTGGCCGAGGTCACCGACACGGACCCGGCGACGGCGACCGGCACGGCCCGGCTGCTCCTCGCCGAGGTGGGCACCGCCCACGGCCGCCCGGTGCTGCTGCACGGGGAGGACGGCGGCGCGTGGCCGGTGGCGGCGCTGGCCTTCCGGCTCGGCCTGGCGACGCGGATCGGCGCGGAGGACGTGACGGTGCTGCCGGACGGCCGCCCCGCCCGCTCGAACGCGGAGTTGGTGGACGCGGCGGTGCGGTTGCGGCGAGAGACGTCCGGGGCCGGGCGGCCCTCGGACCGGGACATACGGCCGGTGCGGAGAACCTAGGCGGGCGCGGGGGGACGTACGGCCGGCACGGCAGGGCGCGTGACCGGCCCCCGGGTCAGCCGTTCCCCTCCCCCGCCGCCGGGCCCTGCTTGCGCTCGGGCATCAGGCGCGAGCCGGTGATCCGTTCGCCGGAGATGTCGTCGGGGTTGGACAGCACACAGTTCTCCAGCGACAGGCACCCGCAGCCGATGCAGTCGGTGAGGTGGTCGCGCAGCCGGTGCAACTGCTTGATCCGCTCGTCCAGTTCCTGGCGCCAGGCCTCGGAGAGACGGGCCCAGTCCTCCCGGTTCGGGGTGCGCTCCTCGGGCAGGGAGGCGAGCGCGTCCCGGATCGTCGCCAGCGGGATGCCGACGCGCTGCGCCGCCCGCACGAAGGCGACACGGCGCAGGGCGTCGCGCGAGTAGCGGCGCTGGTTGCCGCTGGTGCGGCGGCTGCTGATCAGGCCCTTGGACTCGTAGAAGTGCAGGGCGGAGACCGCGGCGCCGCTGCGCGCCGAGAGCTGGCCGACCGAGAGTTCGTTGAGTGTCTGTGGGATCTGTGGCACTCCTCAGACCCTACTGCTCCCGCCACGGAACCGGCCTCCGTCGTTGACAGGAACGCACCGCACCACGATGCTGAGCAAGCGCTTAGACATCGCGCCGGAAGGCGCGGAGAGCCGGAAGGCAGGGAACCGGAACATGGCAGAGCCGAAGATCTTCACGTCCGTACAGGAGCTGCGCGAGGGAGTGGGGGAGCAGCTCGGGCACAGCGACTGGCTGGAGGTCGACCAGAAGCGGATCGACGGGTTCGCCGACGCGACCGGTGACCACCAGTGGATCCATGTGGATCCGGAGCGCGCGGCGGACGGGCCGTTCGGTACCACCATCGCGCACGGCTATCTGACGCTCTCGCTGCTGCCCGCGCTGGTGCCGCAGGTGATGCGGGTCGAGGGCGTGAAGATGGGCATCAACTACGGGACCGACAAGGTCCGTTTCCCCTCCACCGTCCCGGTCGGCTCACGGCTGCGGGCCACCGCGGTGCTCACCAAGGTCGAGGAGGCCGGGGGCGGCGTGCAGGTCACCGCGCTCGTCACGGTCGAGCGCGAGGGCGGCGAGAAGCCCGCCTGCGTGGCCGAGTCGGTGTCGCGCTACTACTTCTGAGGCGCGCCACCCCTCCTGAGGCGCGCCGCGCAGAGCCCTACGGCTGCGGCGGGGCTCCGACCATCCGCAGGACGAGGTCGGCGTAGAGCGCGCCGACCTCGTCGGGCGTGCGGCTGCCCTGGGCGTTGAACCAGCGCGCCACGTCGATGCAGAGGGAGAGGACCGCGAGCGTGGTGCCGGGGACGTCGGGGACGTCGAACTCCCCCGCCCGCACCCCCTCGCTGATGATCCGGCGCACCACCGCGTCGCTCCTGCGGCGCAGTTCGACGATCTCGGTGCGGTGCTCGGGGGCGAGGGCGTCCAGCTCGTACTGGACGACGCGCGCGGTGGTGTGGCGCTCGGCGTGCCAGCGGACGAAGGACCGTACGGCTCCGGCGAGCCGCTCGGCGGCGGCGCCGTCCCGGTCGGCCTCGGCCTGAAGGACGTACAGCGCCCGGTCGTGGCCGATCTTGCTGATCCGGTGGAGCAGCTCTTCCTTCGTCTTGTAGTGGATGTAGAGGGCGGCCGGGCTCATCCCGGCCCGGCCGGCGATGTCGCGGGTGGTGGTCGCGTGGTACCCGCGCTCGGCGAAGGCGTCGACCGCGGCGACGAGGAGCCGCCTGGCCGCCTCGGGCGTGACCTCGCCCCAGGGAGCATCGTCGCCGCTCGTCTCCTCCGCCGTACTCATCGCCCAGGGCCCCTCTCCGTCAACAGGACGAACACCATACCCCGAACCTGAGCAAGCGCTTAGGGGATGTCCACCGGCGGCGACGGGTCCTGGTGCCGGATCAGAGCTTCTGGAAGGGGTCGTGCTCGGCGAGGATCTTGTCCAGCCGGGCCTGGTCGACCCGGCTGACGATCTGCCCGGCCTCCTGGCGGTCCCTGATCACCTTGGCCAGCGTGAAGCAGGACGTGACGAGGTAGAGCACCCCGATGGCGAGGAAGCCCCGCACCCAGGCGTCGGCGTCGAGGAAGAAGATACCGAGGGCCACCGCGCCCATCGCCACCAGGAAGGAGGCGACGGCCTGGCCGTAGAAGGCGGCGGTGCTCTGCTGCTTGACCGATGTCGTGTCACTCATGGGTTCAGCATCCGCCGACGTGGCGTGCGCCACATCCGCGCCCGTACTCAGGCGCGTACTCAGACACCCGTACGAACCGGGTGCCGGCGGGGCGGGATGACACCCGTCAGAACGCCGAGACACCCGTCAGCGCGCGGCCGATGATGAGCTTCTGGATCTGGCTGGTGCCCTCGTAGAGGGTCATCACGCGGGCGTCGCGGAGCAGCTTGCCGACCGGGTACTCGTCGATGTAGCCGTAGCCGCCGAAGACCTGGATGGCGTTGTTGGCGCAGCGGACAGCGGCTTCGGAGGCGTACAGCTTGGCCTGGGAGGCGGCGGTGGCGAACTCCTGGCCCCGGTCGACGAGATCGGCGACCCGCCAGGTGAGCAGCCGGGCCGCCTCGACGTCCACGGATATGTCGCTGAGCAGCTCCTGGACGAGCTGGTGTCCGGCGATGCCCTTGCCGAACTGCTCGCGCTCACCGGCGTACCGCACGGACGCGTCCAGGGCGGCCTGGGCGATGCCCACGCAGCCCGCCGCGACCGACATCCTGCCCTTGGCGAGGGCCGACATGGCGACGGAGAAGCCCTTGCCCTCGGGGCCGAGGAGGGCGGTGGCCGGTACGCGGACGTCCTGGAGGACCAGTTCGGCGGTGGCCTGGCCGCGCAGGCCGAGCTTGCCGTGGACGGTGCGGCGGGTGAGGCCGGGGGCGTCGGCCGGGACGAGGAAGGCGGAGACGCCGCGGTGGCCGGGGGCGTCGTTCGTGCGGGCGAAGAGCAGCACCACATCGGCCCAGGTGCCGTTGGTGATGAACATCTTGGTGCCGTCGATGACGTAGTCACCGCCGTCGCGTACGGCCCTGGTGGCGAGGTTCCCGGCGTCCGAGCCGGTGCCGGGCTCGGTGAGGCCGAAGCAGCCGATCGCCTCGCCCGAGGTGAGCCCCGGCAGCCACTGCCGCTTCTGCTCCTCGCTCCCCCAGGAGGCGATCGTCTTGGCGACCAGGCCGAGCGAGACGGAGACGATGCCGCGCACGGAGGAGTCACCGCGGCCGAGCTCCTCGGTGACCAGGCAGTACGCGAGGTGGTCGCCGCCCGATCCGCCGTACTCCTCGGGGATCGTGAGGCCGAGGAAGCCGAGCGCGCCGAGCTTCTTCACGATCGACCTGTCGACATTCTCGGCCCGGTCCCACGCGACGACGTGCGGTGCGACCTCACGGGCCACGAACTCCTCGGCCAGCCGCCGGACGGCTTCCTGCTCCTGACTGAGCTCCAGGTCCATCGCGCACCACCCCACCTCTCGCACAACACTTAATTAGCACTGCTAGTTTCTGGTTCGCAGCGCCTACTATGAGCCGCATGGCCCGACCGCGCAAGCCCCTCCTCAGCAGAGACCGCATCGTCGAGGCGGCGAGCGCGCTCGTGGACGCCGAAGGGCTCGACGCGGTCTCCACGCGCCGGCTGGCGGCCGTCCTGGGGGTCAGCGGGCCCTCGCTCTACAACCACTTCCGCAACAAGGACGAGATCCTCGACGCGGTCGCCGACGCCGTCTCCGCACAGGTCGACCTGTCGATGTTCGAGGAGTCCGACCCCCGGGACTGGCGGGCGGCCCTGCACGACTGGGCGCTCTCCTACCGGGCCGCCCTCGCCGCGCACCCGCACATCGTCCCGGTCCTCGCCCGGGGCCCGGGGCGGCGCCCGGCGGGGCTGCGGGTGGCCGACGCGGTGTTCGGGGCGATGGTGGGGGCCGGGTGGCCGCCCGCGCAGGCGACCCGGATCGGGGCGCTGATGCGCTACTTCATCACCGGTTCGGCGCTGGGCTCCTTCGCCGGAGGCTTCGTCGACGACGAGAGCGCCTACGACCCCGCCGACTACCCGCACCTGGGCCAGGCGCACCTTCTGGCCGACCACCGGCGGCAGGTGGACGAGGGGGCCTTCGAGACGGGGCTGCGGGCGCTGCTGGACGGGCTGGCGCTCCAGTACGAGGAGTACGCGCGGCCGGCGGGCGGGGCCACGGCCACGATTCGGGCGGCGCCGAAACGTCCTTGACGCATCCTGGACCCATGGACCGTTCACCTCGCCCCACGGGCAGTTCGACGCGGGCCCGGCCGCACGACGCCGCCGCCCCGCGCCTCGCCGCGCTGGCCGCCCTGCTCGCGGACGGGACCCGTGCCTCCTTCTGCCTCGCCCTGCTCGACGGACGGGCCTGGACCGCCGGGGAGCTGGCCCGGTACGCCTCGGTCGCCCCCTCCACCGCCAGCGAGCACCTGGGGCGGCTGGTGGCGGGCGGGCTGCTCACCGAGGAGCGGCAGGGGCGGCACCGGTACGTACGGCTGGCCGACGAGCGGGTCGCGCACCTGGTGGAGGAGCTGGCCTCGCACGTGCTGCCCGGGGCGCCCGAGCCGCCGCGCACCCTGCGGGCGGCGAGCGTCAGCAGCGCGCTGGCCCGGGGGCGTACCTGCTACGACCATCTCGCCGGACGCCTCGGCATCCGGATCACCGAGGCGATGACCGTACGGGGGCTGCTGCGGCAGGACACCGGGTTCGCGCTGACCGGGGCGGGGCTCGACTGGTTCGGCGAGCTCGGCATCGCGCTGGACGGGGCCGGGCGGCGGCCGCTGGTGCGGGGGTGCCTGGACTGGACGGAGCGGCGGCCGCATCTCGCGGGGGCGGCGGGCGCGGCGCTGTGCGCGTATGTGCTGGAGGCGGGGTGGTGCGAGAGGTTCGGGTCGGGGAGGGCGGTGCGGGTGACGCCGCTGGGGGCGCGGGGCCTGTCGGAGGCGCTGGGGGTGGATGCCGGGGCGATCGGCGGCGCCGCCGAGGGCTGACGGGACGGGGCGACGCGCATGCGGCCCGCCCCGGCAGGGCTCTGGGCGCGGAAGCGGTGCTCGGGGCGCGGTGGCGTTCTCAGGCCGGGTGGGCCGGGTGGCGGTCCGTCGATTGACGGTCTCCCACAATTCGGTGGGGGCCGAACCGTTCGGGCCCTACGGTCGTGGCCATGACGACGACCCCGGCAGCCCCGGCCTCCTCCGCGCCCACCCGATCCTGGCGGGCCACCGCCGCCGCCTGCACCACCGTGGTCCTGTGGGCCTCCGCTTTCGTCTCCATCCGCAGCGCGGGCGAGGCCTACTCCCCCGGCGCGCTGGCCCTGGGGCGGCTCGTCTCCGGTGTCCTGGTGCTCGGGGCGATCCTGCTCGTACGCCGGGAGGGGCTCCCCGGACGGGGCGCCTGGCGCGGGATCGTCACATCCGGGGTGCTGTGGTTCGGGCTCTACATGGTGGCGCTCAACTGGGGCGAGCAGGAGGTCGACGCCGGGACGGCGGCGATGCTGGTGAACATCGGGCCGATCCTGATGGCGCTGATGGGTGCCCGGATGCTCGGCGAGGGGCTGCCGCGCCGCCTGCTGCTGGGGATGGGCATCTCGTTCTCCGGCGCGGTCGTCGTCGGCCTCGCGATGTCCGGGCACGGCAGCTCGTCCGTGCTGGGTGTGGCGCTCTGCCTGCTGGCCGCGGTGGCGTACGCGCTGGGTGTGGTGAGCCAGAAGCCGGCGCTCGCGTACGGCTCCTCGCTCCAGATCAACACCTTCGGCTGCCTGATCGGCGCCGTCGCCTGCCTGCCGTTCACCGGGGTGCTGATCTCCGAGGCGGGCGACGCGCCGATGTCCGCCACGCTGAACATGATCTACCTGGGCGTCTTCCCGACCGCCCTGGCCTTCACCACCTGGGGCTACGCGCTGGCCCGGACCACCGCGGGCCGGATGGGCGCCACCACGTACGCGGTCCCGGCGCTGGTGGTGCTCATGGCGTGGGTGCTGCTGGACGAGGTGCCGACCCTGCTCGGCGTCCTCGGCGGGCTGCTCTGCCTGGCAGGTGTGGCGGTCTCCCGGAGCCGCCGGCGGACGGCGGCGGCACCCGCGGATCCGGCCGGGCCGGTGGAGGGTGACCGGCAGGACGCCGAGCACCGGAGCGCACCGCGGACGTGACCTGCGCCAGGACTTCCCGGTGGTCCGGTGGCCCGGTGACGTCGACG
>NZ_JBEYKR010000047.1:0-45267 GCF_040703535.1 Streptomyces sp. NPDC007346 | reverse complement strand
AGCAGCACAAGGCGCGTACCGCGCTGATCTACCCGTGCGTGCTGATGGGGGTGTCGCTGGCGGTGGTGGTCGGCCTGATGAGCTTCGTGGTGCCCGCACCGGCCCCGCGACGCACCCCCGGCGTTCTCAGGCCCCGGGGGTGCGTCTTCGCACACGACCTTCTACGGGAAGGACCCCATGCGTACCACCAGGATGACATCCATCACGGCCCGGCACCTGCGCCGGGGTGTGCTCCAGGCGGCGGTCGACGCCGGTGCGGCCTGCACCGGCACGGACACGGACACCGACGCCTTCTTCCGCGGCGACGGCGAGACGGACATCGAGTGGGCTCCGCGCCGTACCGCTGCGCTCCGCACCTGCGCGGCCTGCCCGGTTCGCGCCGCGTGCGAGGAACTCGCCCTCCGTAACGGCGAGGGCGACCCGGACGCCGACGAGATCGTACGCGGCGGGCTGACCGGCCCCGAGCTGGCCGCCGCCCGTGACGCCCACGCCGTACGCCTGGCCGTCGCGGTCGCTGCCGACCGGGACACCGAGGGCAGCCTGCTCGACGACCTGATGGCCCGGCGGCACGCCCTGGCCACCAGCTCCACCGAGCGTACGCGGGACGGGAAGCGCATCCCGCCGGCCATCGTCCAGCAGGAGCAGAACGCCGGTATCCGGGCGCTCAACCTGAACATCGTCCAGGCCCGTACCGCCCGCCGGGCGCGCGCCGGTTGGGGGGTGGCGGCATGACCACCGCAGCCCTCCTCACCCGCCCGTCGGCCACCGGCACCTGCCCGAACTGCCGTGGCAACTTCGAGACCTGCTCGTGCGGTGCCTCGCCGCGGCTCCCCCGCCACGAGCTGGACCGTGCTCCCTCGGCCGGCCTCTACGGCGACATGGAGGACGCCGACAACGAAAAGGGCCCGGAGCGGGACGAGACCGACCACTACCACCGGCTCGTACGGCAGCTGGTCGTCGACGGCGACCGCCGCGCGCGCTCGATGGGCCGTCAGACCCCCCGCACGCTCCAGGAGATGGACCCCGGCATGAAGCGCCAGCCGGTACTGAGGCTGGTGGCGCCGCTGACCTTCACCCCGACCGCTCCGGCCGGGCCGGTGGCAGGCGCAGCGTGCGGCAGTTGCGAGGGGGCGGGCGGGAAGGTCGTCGACACCAGCTCCGACGGGGTGTCCCGGCAGCACTGGCAGTCCTGCGGCCCGTGCGGCGGTACGGGGGTGGCCCGGTGAGCAGCTGCGGACACCCGCCCCGCCTCGTCGTCGTCAATTCGAGCGGCGCGGACGGCAAGCAGATTCAGGGCGTGCGGCACGAGCCGTGCCAGTGCGGCGGCGGCAAGAAGTAGCGCTGCTGTGTCCCTCATACGCGCAGCCCGGACCGCGCAGCATCTCGCGGTCCGGGCTCTCACCGCGTACGGCCTGGCCCACCCGGTCACCCGCCTGCTTCTGGCGGCCGCCTCAACGGCGGCGGCCCAGGCGTGGGACCGCGGCTACCCCGTACACACGATCCACGTCTCGGCCCGCACAGATCGGACCCCCGGTGGCCGATGAGCTCCACGTCCGCTACATGGGCGCCCACCGCGTCTGGGCGGAGCACTCCGCCGACTGCGGCACCTGCACCACCACCCTGCCCGGCTGTCCGGACGGCGCCCCGCTCTGGGAGCGGTTCACCCGCCTGCAGGACGCCTACCTCACCCACCTCCGTACGAGAGGCACCTCATGACTGTCACCTCCACCTTCACTTCGGCCCCGGTCGGTCTCACCACCGGGACGGAAGCCGCGTACAGCCCGCCGCCCGCACCCGTCCTCCTGACCAGCCTCCCCACCGAGGCCGGGGCTGACGTGCACATCTACCGGGACACCGACGGCAGCCTCAGCAGCGACTGCACCGGCTGCGGCGAGTACGCCTGGACGCTCGTGACGACCAAGCAGTTCGCCCAGGAGCACGCCGCCACCTGCCTCCGCCCGCCCCGCCAGCTGGCGGCCTGAAGGCGGCCCGCAGACGCACGATCCGCTGAGCCCCGCCCGGCCGCGCTCCGTGCGCGTCACCGGGCGGGGCTCAGCGATGACGGAAGCCGGACAGCCCGGACCACCAGATAGAGCGAGGACACATTCATGGCCCAGACACTTCCCACCGCAGCAGTTCCCGTGGTCATCACTACGCAGATGCTGGAGCAGGCGGCGCAGCTCGCCTGCACCTTCCACCGGCCGTTCTGGACCGGCAACTCCGGCGAGCAGTCCACCGGCGAGGCGGTCGCCCGCCACCTGGAGACCGCCTCAGGCCTGCTCAACTCGTTCGGCTGGACCCGCACCTGGACGATGTCGACTGCTTCGCTCGCCCCGGCCGACGACAACGCGACCACCGAGACCATGCTCCGGCAGCTCCTGGACTACCTCCGCGAAGAGGGCTCCGCCTCCGGCCCGGTCACCGCCGTGACCGCGCTGGGCCGCACCGTAGGGACCGCGTACGGCGACCCCGACACCCGCGACATCGCCCAGGCCATCCTTGACCTGCTCATCCAGGCACTCACCGGCAGCTCGACCGCACGGTTCAGCCCCTGGTCGGAGCGTCTGCACCGCGTCCCTGCGGACATCCGGATCTTGTTCACCGCCGGGGCTCTGTTCGCCCGCACCTACGGACCCGGCACCCCGGGCTTCGAGCGGACAGCCGCCTGACCCGGTCTGCCCGCTGCCTCCCCTGCCCGCCCCGGCCGCGCGCCGGTACGGGCAGGGCCGAGGGGAGCCGGACAGCCCCACCCGCTCCAACCGTCTGCTGAACCCACCTTGCTGAGGAGTACGCAATGACGCGCACGCTCACGACCGACGCCTTCCGCGACCAGCACGGCGACCCCGCCACCTGGAGCGCCGCCACCCTGGACAGCTACCTGGTGATCGGGGAGATCGCCCCGCCGCCCCCGCCGCCCTACACCCACCGTGAGATGCAGGCCGAGGCCGAAGCGTGGCAGGCGTCGGCGGCCGGGCAGCAGAGCCTGGCCGCCGAGCTGGCCCGCAAGGGCCACACCATCGCCGCCGGTATCCACCGGCGCGGAGCGCAGGACGCCCGGCAGCACGCGGAGGCCGCCTGGCTCGGCTGGCCTGCCTACGAAGCGTTCCTCAACGGCTGGTGACGTCGGCCTGCCGGTTGCCTGATCCGCGAACCGCCTCGGACCACAAGGCGTCCGAGGCGGTTCGCGGTGACGGGGAGCCGGACAGCCCGGACCGACAGTCGAGGGAGGCCCCCATGGCCACGACGATCACCCCGCTCCAGCCCGGCACGGAAGCCGCCGCCCAGGCCACCGCGTTCGCGATCTTCGGCAGCGACATCCCGCCGATCGACCCGGAGGACTACGACGGCAGCTGGCGCACCACCCTCCCCGCTATCACAGACGAGTGGGTGGGCGAGGGCCGCTCCGAGCGGCACGCCGCCAGCACCGCGACCGCGATCAACGAACTGCTCGCCACCCAGCAGCGGCACGGCGTCGGCTCGCCGCAGGCACTCACCGCCGGCGACAAGCTCCGGCCGCTGATCGACCGGTGCCGTCACTTCGGCATCGCCACCGCCGACCTTCGGCGGCACGGCGCCCAGCTTCCCGAGAGCTGACGCCGGTTTCGCGCCCGCCCGGCGGGAGCCCTTCCCGGTTTCGTGCCCGCCCCGCGCCGTTTCGCGAGCACGCCCGCCCGCCTCCCGGACCGCCGGCCCTCTTGGGCGGCCGGAGCGGGTAGAGCGGGTGTCCGGTTCGCAAGCAGCCGCCCGCCCAACCGGCCGTTTCGGGAACGCCTCACCGCGTTTCAGGAGCGGCCCCCGCCGTTTCGCGCACGCCTGAATGACCCCCTTCGGAGGACCTCATGACGATCACTGACTGGCCGCGAACCGCGGCCGAGCCCGACCCCGAGACGGCTGCACCGGCTGTCGTTTCGGGAGCACCCGCGCCGGTTTCGCGGACGGCCGATCCCGTTTCGGAGGCGGACGAGTTCGTTTCGGAGACGGAAAGCGGAACCGGAACGAACACCTCCCCCGCAAGGCTGACCGGCACTCAGAAGTGGACGGCCGGAGCGATCGTCGCGTTCGCGCTCGCGCTCGCGGCTATCGGCCTGTACCTGTCCTTCGAGCACGTCGCCCAGTTTGCTCACGAGGAGCTGCGCTTTGGCTCGCTGGGCAAGGGCCAGCTGTTCGCGGTCGGCATCGATGTCGGCATCATGGTGATGATCGCGGTCGACCTGCTGATGGCCTGGCTCAAGCGCCCCATCAGCTGGATTCGCTACCCGGTGTGGCTGCTGACCGCCGCGACCGTCGTCCTCAACGCCGCGTCCGGCGCCCCCAAGGAGCGGGCGTGGCAGTTCCTGGACTACGTCGCAGCCGGCGCGCACGGCGTCGTCCCGGTCCTCTTCATCATGGTGGTGGAGCTGGGCCGCACGTCGATCGACCGCGTTGTCCGGCCTGACCAGGCCGAACGCGATTCGATCCCGTGGCTCCGCTGGGTCCTCGCCCCGGTCGCGACGTCCCGGATCTTCCGCCGGATGCGGCTGTGGGGCGTCACCTCCTACCCGGAGATGACCCGCCGAGATCAGGAGCTCATCGCGTACGAGCAGTGGCTCAAGCGCAAGTACGACGGTGACATCTCCCAGGCGTCCGAGGACGAGCTGCTGCCGATGAAGATGGCGCCGTACGGCTACACCGTCGCCCAGGCCCTGGCCATGCCCGACCAGCAGGACCAGGCAGCTCAGGAGCGTGCGGAGGAGGCCGAGCGCCGCCGCCTGGACGCGGAGACGCGCAGCGAGGTCGCCCAGGCGGAGTCCGCAGCCGAGCGGCTGCGCGCCAAGGGCAAGGTGGAGCTGGTCCAGGCCGAGGTCGACGGCCAGACCGGTCAGGCCCGCGCCCACGCCCGAGCCCAGGTCAGCGCGGCGGAGAAGGCGGCCGAGCTGGAGCAGAAGGCGCTGGAGAACGCGGTGGTCGCCGAAGCCCGCGCCCGCGAGGCGGAGGCGGAGCGCCAGGAGGCCGAGGAACGCAGGGCCGCGGCCGCCGCCGACCTGGAGAAGGCCGGCCTGGAGCGCAAGGCCGCCGAGCAGCGCAAGGCGGCGGCCGAGGCGGATGCGGTCGCCGCTGCGGAGGCCGGGGCGATCGAGACCGAGCGGATCGCTCTGGCCCGCAAGGCGGCGGCCGCCACCGACCTGGAAGCGGCCGGGCTGGAGCACCGGGCGGCTCAGAAGCGGAAGGAAGCTGCGGAGGCCGACCGGGTCGCCGTGGCGGAGGCGCAGGCCATCGAGACCCAGGCCATCGCCGAAGCTCGCAGGGCTGCTGCCGAAGCAGATCGGGCCGCTGCCGAAATCGAAGCCGCTGCTGCCGAAACGCGGCGGGCCGCTGCCGAAACGGCGCGCCTGGAGGCGGAGGAGCAGCGGCAGGCGGAGGTCGTTCTCGCCGACGCCGCGCGGGCCAAGGAGGAGGCTGCCGAAGCCCTGCGGGCTGCTGCCGAAACGCGGCGGGCCGCTGCCGAAACCGAGCTGGCTGCGGTCGAAGCCGAGTTCGCCGCGAAGCTCAAGCCGCGCGAGCGGTCGATCCGCAAGGTCGCCCGGATGATCCTCGCGGTCGGCGGAGACGCCGAGCGGCTGCCGCTCGCCGACATCCAGCGCGAGCTGGCGGTCACCTCGCCCGGCACTGCCTCCGAGTACCGCAAGGAGGCAGCCCAGCTGCTCGCTGACGGCTACGTCCCGGAGCAGTGACCTGCGCATTCACCCATCGGAAAGGAACTCACCATGAGCGCCCTGGAGTACGCGATCGGCCTGGTCCTCAGCCTGATCGCCCTCATCACGATCCTGGCCACGCCGTTCCTGCTGGCCCACTCCCGCAGCCTCTACGACCACGGTCCCGCCTGCTGGTGGTGCCACCCGCGTCTGCTCCCGCGTAAGCGGCGCTGACCTGCGCAAACGAGCTGTTCGACGGTTCCACCGGTCCCCGAGGCGAAGCAAGCGCCTCGGGGACCGGTGAAGGCGCCGAAACGCCACGACAGAGCCTCCCAGACCGCCCCCCGCCCCGAGAAGGAGATCCCCCTCATGGATATCAACGCACTGTTCACGGATGAGGGCCTGCGGGCCTTCACCGCGACCGTCCGCGACCAGCACGTCCGTGACGCCCAGCAGTACGGGCAGATCGCGGACATCGTGCGCCGCCGCCTGGAGCAGACGCCGATCGAGGGCGACCGCTGGATGGCCAAGAGGCTGCGCGCCTGGAAGGTGTCGCGGCAGCTCAGGGCCATGCAGAAGGCGTCCGGCGAGGCCGCGAGCAAGGCGGAGGCCCTGTACGCGACCTACGTCAACGAGGTCCTGGAGCTCCCGCAGCGCCGGGCGGTCGCGGAGGCCAAGAAGCTGGACCGCAAGAACGGCCGCCAGGCCGCCGTCGGCGCGGCCGTCGCGAGCTCGCTGAACAAGACGGTGACCGCGCTCAACACCCCCCAGGAGCAGCCTGCGGGCACGGTTCCGCAGGCGAGGCCGGCGGAGTTCGTGGCCCCGGAGAGCCCCTTCGGGCAGTGGCCGATGGCGGCCGGTGGTGAGCGGCCGACCAGCACGATCAACGACTACTTCGCGAAGGGAGAACAGGGGTGACGACGCCTCGGCAGACGCAAAACCGTGCGAAGCACTGGAACGCGCGGATCGCGGAAGCCCGGAGCGACCAGGAGCGGGCCGGGGTCTGGTACGACGCGTGCCGGACCCTGGCCCGCCAGGCCGAACGCGACGGGAAGCCGAACCTGTGGCCCGCGCTCACCCAGGCGCTGCACGACTTCTACAAGCACAACGGAGGGTGACGAAGTTCTTCTTCATCACCGCCTCCTCCCCGCCGCCTGGAGCACCCTAAGGCGCGCGCGTGTCGTGCGCGCGCGAGGGTGCCCCAGGCGGTGACCGTCTGTCAACTCCGAGAGGGAGACGTCATGGCCGACGACGACGGCCCCAACAACGTGATCAACTTCCCCCGCGTGGGCTACACCGCCCCCGCCGCCCCCCCGGCCGAACCCTCCGCGCAGGTCCCCGCCGATGTCCCGTTCGCGGCTCCCGCAGACCCCTCCCCGGACACCTCGGAGCCGTTTGCACTCGCGACACGGACCGACCCGATGGGTGTCCTCGCGGCCCTTCCGGACCCGGGTCAGGGGGCCCCGTTCGCCGCCGGGCCGGGGGCCGCTGCGGGCCCCGCTGCAGTGGGCGCGGCGGTCCCGGCAACCTTCCGTTCGGAGGGTGCGCAGGCGGCACCGCCTCCGGGTCTGGGGTCGCTGTCCCTGGCGGCGGTCCTCGCGGTGTCCCTCGCGGCGATGCGCGGGATTCACTCCAGCATTGCGACGAGCCGGGCCAGCCGGGAGCAGCGTGAGGCGGTCGCGAAGACCGCGAGCAGCGGCAAGGACGGCGCCTCCAAGGACGGTGCGAAGAAGCCCGTGCCGTCCGGGCCCGAGTACGGCCGTAAAGCCCTCCAGAGCGGTCCTGGCGGCTCGTCAGGGCGGTCCGGCGGCGGTGGTCCGGGCAGGTCCGGGCGGGGCGGCAGCGGGTCGCTCAGCGGCTCGGGAGGCCGGGGGCGCGGCGGGTCGACGACCAAGTCACCCAGCGGCTCTGGCAGCGGTGCCGGAGGCGGGCGCGGACGCGGTCCGGGCGGCGGTTCGGGCTCCAGCTCGGGCGGCGGCCGCACCAACTCCCCCACCAAGAACGGCTCCGGCTCGGGTGGCGGCGGCCGCACCAACTCGCCCTCCAAGAGCGGCTCCGGGATCACCCCGCTCAAGCGCAACTCGCAGGGCGGCGGCCACAGCCTCAAGAAGAACCGCAACCCCGGTGCGGGCTCCGGCTCGGGTGGGTCGGGGGGTTCCGGCTCCGGCAAAGGCCCGAACAACGGCGGCGG
The DNA here is from genome assembly GCF_040703535.1 of Streptomyces sp. NPDC007346. Classification (NCBI taxonomy): domain Bacteria; kingdom Bacillati; phylum Actinomycetota; class Actinomycetes; order Kitasatosporales; family Streptomycetaceae; genus Streptomyces; species Streptomyces sp. NPDC007346. The sequence goes on along the minus strand of NZ_JBEYKR010000047.1, from coordinate 37,404 downwards.
TGGCGGCGGGAAGAACCGCGGCCCCGGCGGCGGGTCCGGGTCCTCTGGCGGCTCGCTCTTGAACCGCAAGCGCGGCCCCGGCAGCACCGGGGCCGGAGGCGGCTCGTCCGGCGGTCCGAAGAAGAAGCACGGACCGGGCTCCGGGACGGGAACCGGTAAGGGCACGGGCGGGAAGACCACGCCGACCACGAAGGCCCCCACCACGAAGGGCACCGGCCCCACGAAGGGAACAGGCCCTGGCAAGGGTGCGGGTGGGAAGACCGCGCCCGGGGCGACGCCGAACAAGCCCGGTACCGGCAAGGGAACCGGGGCCGGCCCCAAGAGCGGCACGAAGAAGTCGCCGCGCGGGACGACCGGCCCGGCCGGGATCCTGCGCAAGAAGCCCGGCACCACCACCCCCGGCACCGGCCCGAAAACGAAGCCGAAGAGGAAGGGCGGCAGCGGCTCGGGCACCACGGCGCCCGGCAGCAAGCGCGGCGGCGGAAAGAAGAGCAAGCCCCGCTCCGGCAAGGGCGGGACCGGCCCGGCCTCGGTGCCCAAGGCGCCGGGCGGGAAGTCCCGCAAGGGCAAGAAGCAAGTACTGACGCCGGGCATCGCGCACGGCACGTTCGCGTCATCGGTGAAGCAGGACTGCCGCTGCCGCGCCTGCCGCCGATTCAAGAAGGAGTACAGCCGCAAGGTCCTCGGGGCGATGAAGTCCGCCGCCCGGGGCCGGACCACCTTCGGTGAGGCCGTGCACGAGACCGCCGAGAAGCGGCTCAAACGCCGCCGCAAGAAGATGGGCCCGCCCATCGTGACGAAGGTCAAGGTCAGGAAGTCGAAGAAGAAGTCCGGCCCCAAGACCAAGACCACTAAGCCCGGCAGCACCAAGCCCGCCGGCCCCGCTGCGAAGACGCCCTCCGGTCCCGCTGGAAAGGCACCGTCGGGTCCGGCCGCGAAGGCACCGGCCCGCCGCACGCCCTGGTCCACGGCCAAGGCACGAGCCCGCAAACGCGCCCGGATGCACACCACCACGGTCCCCGCCCCGGCGACCGGAACCACCGTCCCCACCCCGCCCGCGCCGCCGGTACCGCCGGTGCCGCCCAGCCCTCCGGCGACCCCACCGGCTCCGGCCGCCGCCGTGGTCACCGGCCCCACCGCACCGCCCCAGCCGGGACCGCCCGGCCCTGCGGCGGCCGCACCGGCCCCGGCATCTGCGCCCGTCACACCTGCCGCACCCAGTACGGCTCCGACCTCGGTGGGCGGGGGCACGGTGCCGGGCACCGGTCAGCCGCGCCTGACGCCGTTCCAGGCGATGGGCCTGGCGACGGCGGTCCCGGCCCAGGCCGGGCCCATCACGGTCGAACGGGCCGATACTCCCGAGCCCAGCCCGGCGGCGTCCGGCGCGGGCGACCCCGCCGCCAACCCGAGCACGAAGGAGAACAGCGTGAGCACTGCCCCCGACACCCGCGACAGCTGGCTGGCCCAGTGGGGCAGCGGCGGCATCGCGGACATGGACGCCCAGCACCAGACGGAGGTGACCCTCGACGACTCCCTCGACGTCCTCGAGGAGCTCACCGCGCAGTCGTTCAAGGCGCACGAGACCTGCAACAAGCTCTCTGCCAAGGCGAGGCAGATCCGGTACGAGCTGGAGGACCTGGCCGCCGACCTGCGCTCCACGCACAACGTCATCGGCCGCCTGACCGGCGCCGCGATGGCGAAGCTCGCGGAGTCCATGGAGGTGCTGGCCCGCAAGGCCGACGAGATGGCCACCAAGTCCCTGACGGCCGCCGAGCTGTCCGAGAGCGCGGAGAATGCCATGTTCGACGCTTACCGGCCGCTCCAGCAGGCCACCGAGGACACCGGCCTGGCCGTACCCGCCGCCCGCGTCCACAACCAGAACTGAACTGAGAGGAGATCAGCACGTGAGCGACAACCTCCCGGCCATCCCGGGCATGAACCACGGCGTCGCCAGCAGCACCGGCGGTACGGGCGGCGGCGGCCTCGGGTTCCTCGCCCTCGCGGGCCGGACCGCGAAGCTCGCCGCCTCCGCCCTCTTCCTCAAGGAGGGCATGCACCTGCTCCGCTCCCACATGCGGGCCAACTCCAAGGCGGCCCTGCGGCTGTCGGAGATGTGCGGCCAGGCCGAAGTCGAGCCTCGCTTCACCTCGATGATCGAGGACGTCTCCACCGCCCTCACCGGCGTCGCGGAGGCCTCCGGCGACATGGTGAACGCCGCCGACTCCGTCGACAACGACGCCCGCGGCTTCAACAACGCCCACGAGAGCGAGTACCGCCCCGGCTACGAAGCCTCTAACGGCTCCGGAGTCCAGCAGGCCAAGCCCGGCTTCTACCGGCGCACCGGCCGCCGCAACTAACCCAACCCACCACCCCCGCAGCACGGGGCCGCACCCACACCGGGCGCGGCCCCGTACTGCGCCTGCCCCCGAATGGAGGCTGTGTTGAGCACCATCGACCAGGCGGCACCGGCCGTCGACACCACCAAGCGAGTCCCGGGCCACGTCATCTACCGGCGCGTCCTGGCCGAACGCACCTCCTACGCTCTCGCCGCCGCCGGGATGGCCGTCGGCCCGCAGCTGGACGACAGCGCCTGGTCCTACCTCGCCTCCGGCGGCATCGGACTGGGCACCCTGGCCTGGCTGTACGCGAAGACGAAGAACACCGACCAGGGCCAAGGCCTGGGCGCCATCACCCGGGCGCAGCGCGCGATCCCGTTCCTCACGGCCGCCGGCACCTACGTGGCGAACCTGATCACCCCGGGGTTCAACTGGTGGGAGGTCGTCGACGCCGCCGCCTGGGCCGGGCTGATGGGCTGGATGGCGCCGCTCACGCGCAGCGCCGGCCTGGTCCTGGAGCTCACCGAGCACCAGACACCGACCGGCACCGGCACCGGTCCTGTCCGGGAGCTGACGTACACCGAGTTCCTCGCCGCGAAGTGGGCGCAGGCCACCGGCGACGGCACCCGGCTCGTCTCCATCGCCCCGTACCGGGCTGACCGGCCGGACTTCGAAGCCGTCGTCGTCGCCCAGGCCGGGAAGGCCGTCCCCACCTTCACCGAGGTGCAGCTGGCCGCCGCGTTCGACTTCCCCCTCGGCACGGTGAAGATGCGCCCGGTGCAGGGCTCGGGGCCTGGCCGGATGCGGCTGGTCGCCCGCCCGACCTCGGAGGACACCGAGGCCGTGGCCGAAGGCATCCGCGGGCTGTGGGAGACCTCGGTGGCCGCCCCGGGCAAGGCCGCCCCCGGCGTCGGCCTGATCGAGCACCGGACCGAGAAGGACCGCATCGTCCTCCTGGTCGCCTCCCCGCCGGGCAAGACGATCTACCTGCCGCACACGGCGATCTGCTCCGCCTTCGGCATCGACGACCCCTCCCGCCTCGTGATTGAAACGGATGGAATTCGCATGGGTGTTGTATCGATCTACAAGTCGAACCCGCTGATGAAGGTCCGCAAGGCCACCGTCGAAGACCTGACGATGGACGACAAGGGGCGCATCACCATCGGTGTCTGCCACGACGGCAAGCCCGCCCGGATGCGCCTGTGGGAACCGGGCCAGGGCGCGCTGCGCGGTATCACCGCCGGCGTCACCGGCGCAGGCAAGAGCGTGCTGCAGAACCTGATCCTCGCCGGGGAGAAGCGCTCCGGCGTCGTCTCCTGGGTCGGCGACGTCCAGGGCGGCATGTCCCTCCCCGAGGCGGAGGGCAGGGTCGACTGGTTCGCCAAGGGCCCGGTCGAAACACTGCTGATGCTCACGGCCGCGCACGCGGTCATGAAGTACCGCGAGCGGCTGTCCAACGAGATGGGGCGCGGCGACTTCGCGCTGGGCAAGCCGTGGCCGCTCATCAACATCACGCTGGACGAGATCAACCGGCTGCTGTCCCACCCGGACGAAGCGATGCGCAAGGCCACCGCCTACCTCATCGCTGACATCCAGAAGACCGGCCGGAAGGTCGGCATCGGTATCCGGCTCGCCGTGCAGTCCCTGCATCTCAAGGACCTCGGTGACGACGACGCGATCCGCCAGCAGGGCAAGGTCGGCGCGCTGTTCCTCATGCGGACCGCGAGTTCGTCCACCAAGGAGATGGGCCTGGACGGCATCGCCCCGGCCGGTTTCCAGATGGAGAACATCCCCGCCCGGATCTACGAGAACGGGCAGATCGAAGCGCTGTTCTCCGGCCAGGACGACGAGGACGGCGAGAGCACGGCCGGGATGGCGTACATGTTCCTGGACGGCCGGGCGAAGTTCATGCGCACCTTCTTCGCCCAGAAGGTCGACGGGGTCTACCCCGATCTGATCGCCCTGTACGGCGAGGAACCGGCGAACGGACTCACCCGGGGCGAGGCGGAGGCCGCGCAGGTCAAGGTCGGCCTCTACGACTTGCGGCACACCAACCCGTACGCCGACTGCGACACCCTCGCCCAGGCCTTCTCCGATGCACCCGGCAGCACCCCAGCAGCCAGCACCCCGGCTCCCGCACCCGGCACCGGCACCGGCACCGACGGTGACGGCGGCGGCGAAGCCCCCGCACCTGCCCCCTTCGGGGCGCCGTTCGCGGACATCCCGTTCGGCCTCGACAACGACCCCGGCGAGGAGCCCGGCCTCCAGGACCAGATCCTCGACCTCCTCGCCGACGGGCCCAAGCCGCTCAAGGACCTGCGCGCCGCGCTGCCGGACTTCCAGCCTTCCAGCGTCAGCAACGCCTGCTCCCAGCTCAAGGCGAAGGGCCTGGCCACCACGCGCAAGCGCGGCGTCTGGCAGCTCACCGACAGCTGACCCGCACCCCTGACACCCCAACTCACCGAAGGAAACGAACCGTGGCCCTGTCGATCTCCCTGGTCGTCCTGCTCGGCATCATCGTCGTCATCCTCGTGCGCACCGGCTACCAGCGGATCCTGCCGGGCACCGCCGTCCTGCTGTTCGGCTTCTTCCTCGCCGGCACCGGCATCGCCCCCACGGTCAACAGCGCCGTCTCCTCCCTCACCGGCTGGATCGGAAGCTTCTGACCAGCCCCAATCCCCGCCCCTCTGCGCCCTCCCCGCCCACCCGGCGGGGAGGGCGCCCCGCTTCCCCCCCTCGAACCGGAGATCACCGTGGACTTCGAGCCCATCACCCGCCCGCTCACCGACGCCGAAGCCAGGGCCGAAGCCGAGCGGATCATCACCCAGTCCTTCCAGCCCGAGACGCCGCCCGTACGGCACTTCCCGACGTCCTTCCGCGACCCCACACCGCCGCCCGCGTACGGCGACACCCCGCCCGTCCATCAGGACGACAAGCGGATCGTCCCGGCCTGGGCGGCCGGGATCGCGGTCGCCTCCATCGGCGTCGGCGCGGGCATCACCGGCATCGGCTGCGGGGCCTGGCTCGTACTCCAGGGCCTGGCCTCCGTCACGCTCTACGGCGTCCTGATGGTGACCCTGCCGTTCGCGGGCCTCGCCATGGTCGCCACCGCCATCGGCGGCGCGGTCAGCAAGGCCCGCCAGTCGGTGTCCAAGACGGTCTACGAGGGCCCGGTCGTGCAGAACACGCAGATCAACAACACCAGCAACCAGCGCGGGATGTTCTCCCGCACCCGCAACGACGTCCGCTGAACTCCGGACGCCCTGCCTCGCATCCGACACCGCCCGCCAGCCGGGCCTCGGGTGCGGGACAGGCCGTCCGGCCTCACCGGTCAGTCGTAGTCGATCCAGATCCGGCCGTAGTCATCGACCTCAGCGTCCCGGATCTGCCCGTCCACGATCGCCCGGTCGATCGTCACCTCGACGTCCTCTTCCACGTCGAGCCACAGCACACCGTCGTCGTCGGTGAACGCGGGCCAGATCGTCCCGTCCGTGTCCACGACCTGGTCGAAGACGATCTCCACCGGCTCATCCCGGGTGAACCACCCCATCGCAGCCGCCCCCTTCACCCTCTGCCGATTCCGTCGCTCACAGCTTGGCCCACTCGCACGCTCCGTGAACCCCGCATCACCAACAAGGAGTTGCCCCATGCAGAACGACAACGCCCCCCGCACCGAGCGCCAGGACCTCGCCCACCTCCCCGTGCCCTTCCCGAAGACACCGCCCAAGGAATCCGTACTCGCGGCGCTGCGCACCTGGTGGGACAAGGCGTGGGAGGACGACGGCGTCCTGAACCTGATGTGGATGGACATCCTCAACGTCCCCCAGGACGGGCTGCGGCACATGGCGCCCTGGATCCGGGCCGTCCTGATGCTGACCGCAGCGTCCTTCGTCCTGCTGGCGGTCCTTGCCGCCGGTGAAGCCGTCCTCCAGGCGCTCCACCAGCTGCTCACCATGGTGCCGACGGTGCAGGTCGGCGTCGACACCTCCGACAGCGTGCTCGCCATCGTCGACCAGCCGGTCCGCACCTACATCGCCCAGCACTCCGCCGGCCTCCCGATCGCCGCCTCCACCGTCTACACGCTGTGGCTGGCCACCGGCATCGCCGCTCTGGTCCTCGGCTACTTCACCCGGAGCAACGCCCTGCGGGCGATGTGGACCGGCTGGGGCGCGGCCACGGTGTTCATGGTCTGGACGGCCACCCCGGACACCAGCCGCACCGTCGCGGTCGCCCTGGCGGTCCTCGCCTGGACGCTCCTGTCCGCCGTCGCACTGCACGGGCTGACCCTGCGCCGCACCGTCGGCCACCCGGCCCACCCCGCGACGCCCCCCGCCCGGCCCGACGTCCACATCCACCTGCCCGCCCCGGCCGCCGACCGGCACAGCAACTGCCCCTTCCGGGACTGATTCCGGTCGCTCCGCCTGGCCCTCGCCCACCCGCACCCGGGTGGGCGAGGACCGGACAGGCCGACCGGCCTGAACCACCGAGAAGGGACCCACACCATGACCGTCGAAACCCGCGACGAGACGATCCGCTACACCGCCGACGTCGTCCTCCTCGCCGCCGGCCACGTCCTGCTCATCCAGCGCCGCTGGGACCCCCACGCCGGATCCTGGGCCCTTCCGGGTGGTCACGTCGACGCCGGGGAGGCGTCCCTCCAGGCCGCCGTGCGCGAGCTGGAGGAAGAGACCGGCATCCCCGTCGCCGCCGACGCCCTGCGGCAGGTCGGCGCGTTCGATGCTCCGGGCCGCGACCCGCGAGGCCGGTACGTCACCGTCGCCTACACCGCGACCCTCCCCGAGCTCACCGCACCCACCGCCCTGGACGACGCGGCCGACGCCCGCTGGTGGCCCCTGACCGCACTCCCGGACCTGGCGTTCGACCACGCCGCCATCCTCGCCGCCACCACGCGCTGACCCGGCCGCCCGCCCGGTCCTCACCCTGCTCCCGGGGGTGAGGACCGGACAGGCCGCCCGGCCACCTGCCACACCCCACGCCCCGCCGTCGCTCTTCGCCGGTGGGGCGCAGCACTGCCCGCCATCAACCCGTTGGAGGACAACCCGTGCTCATCCCCCGCCCGCGTCGCAGGGTCGGCCGGCCCCGCCCGCAGCGCCCCGGCCCCCGCTACCCGCTGCCCCAGCGCCGCCTCCCCGGTACCTGGAACCGGTGATGCCACGCCCCCGGAAGAAGCGCCGCCGCGAGATCACGAAGGTGCCGCGCAGCGACGCGATGCTCGAGGAGTTCGACCGGCGCTCCTGCCCCGAGGGCCTGGTCACCCGCAGGCAGTTACGCGACCGCGGACTGAGCCCCGGCGGGCACGGCCCCGTCGCGGTCCTGCGCTGCAAGGGGTGCTCCTACCGGCCCGGCCAGGCGTGCATCCATCCCACCCGGGCCTGGCTCTACAGCGTGGAACTCGCCCGGCCGAAGCGCACGCCGACGCTCGCGCAGGAAGAAGCGCTGGACCGGGCCATGGCCGCGAGGTCCACATGCCCGGACTGCCGGCGCCGCTATTACTTCTGCCTGCCGCTGCGCACCCAGGGGCGCTGCGACCCCTGCGACAAGGGCTACGAGCCCAGCCCCGACACCTACTTCACCTCCACGGCCCCGGTCGCCCACCGGCTCGCCGCCTGAACCCCTCCAGAAGGAGACCGCCATGCTCAGCAGCCTGTTCACCCGCCCCGCCCCCGCCCTCCCTCCCGTCGACGCGCCCGAGACCTGGACGCCGGAGGGAACGCTCGTCTCTCAGCGCTACCGGGCGCTGGAGGGCGCGACCGTCCTCGTCTACACCGCCGCCGCCGACCGCGGCACCGCGTACTACGCCGCCGCGTGCCTGGGCTGCACCTACCGCGCGGACGAGACCACCGCGCACAACCGGATGTCGGAGACGGAAGCAGCCAAGGCCGCCAACGCACACGCGACGACCTGCCGGGCGATGCCACGCGGTGTGCCCGCCCGGCCCGAGGACCCCGAGGCCGTCGAACTCGTCCGCTCCCGGCTGTGGCGCCACCGCTACGGCAAGGCGCCGCACCCGGTGCACCTCGCCGACTTCAACGCACTGCGCGTCGACATCCAGCGCCCCACCCACTGGATCAAGGCGCTGCTGGAGTCCCTCGTGCAGACCGAACCCGGCTTCCTCACCACGGCGCCCACCAGCGACGGGCAGGGCATCCGATTCATGGTCCAGCCCTTCCGCCGGCCCTGACCATGCGCGCCCGAACCGCCCTGCTGGTCGCGGCCGCCGTGCCCGTCACGGTCTTCGCGGCCGCCGCCGTCCTCAAAGCCAACCGCTGGCGGCTGTACGCCGACCGGCACCGCATCCACCTCACGCCCGTCGCCCGCCGCTCCTGCCCCGACTGCCGGGGCGCGGGCGGCTGGTGGACCGGCGGGCCGTTCCCGGAGATGGAGGCGTGCGGCTGCTGGTCCGAGCGGCGCGAGCTCCGCATCCGGCTCCTGCCCGTCCCGGCCTGGCCGGACGAGGAACCGTTCTGAACACCTCCGCCCCGGCCGCACAGGCCGGGGCGGAGACGCACCGGGGGTCGGCCGCAGCATCGGCAAAGAGGCCGGCCGCCCCCGCACCCCTTCACCCGTATCCGAGATCAGGAGACCCACCAGCATGCCCCACCGCCTCACCACCGAGCGCCTGGCCCTCTTCGCGACCCTCCTGGCGACCTTCGGTGAACTGCATCCCGCCTGCGACCACTGGGCCCAGGGCAGCAAGACCGCGTCCCGGAAGCGGCTGTACGGCGAGGACCTGGTCCACGCCGACGGCACCCCCGCCGCGCCGGACTCCACCCGGCCGACCATGACCACCAGCACCCTCGGCAGGCGCGCGGTCGCCTGCCACGTCGCCTCGTACACCGCCGTGCAGCTGGCCGCGACGATCGGCGTCACCCGGGCGTTCGGCTACCGGGTCGCCCCGGCCGCTCTCCTCGCCGGAGCGGCCATCAACGCCGGAACTCACGCCGCGATCGACCGCGGTGCTGTTCTTCTGTGGCTGGCGAAGAAGACCAAGAAGACCGGCTACATCGAGCACTGCCAGGCGGTCCGCCTCGACGACGAGGGCACGCTCACCCGGGAGGTGAACGGGCCGGGCAGCGCGTGGATGGAGCTGGACGCCGCGCTCCACCGTGCTGTCGGGATCGGCGCGGCCGCCGTCACTACCTGGCTCGCCACGCGCCCCGGTGCCCGCTGAGATGGCGAGCGAGAAGGCGACGAATCCGCCCCGCCGGGAGTGCCGGCAGTGCTGGTTCCACGCGTACGCCAGCCGTGAGGCCCACGCGGGGCTCGGCCCGCGTGAGGACTGCCCGCAGTGCGTGGACCACATGATCAACGGCCACCCCGACCACATGATCGTCCGCTGACGGCGCCGCACAACGCCGCCGTCCTACTCCCCACCACGCCGGGCAGCGCCCCGATCCCGCGCTGCCTGGCACCCCTTCTCCTGAGGAGATCCGCATGGCACGCAACCTCAAGCCCGTCACCTGGTACATGACCACCCCCGCCGACGGGATCATCGAAATGTCCCGCCAGGCCGGAACGCCGGTCAGCCTCCCCGACGCCGTCGGCCAGGTCATCGACCACCCCAACCCCTGCGCCAACAAGTGGTTCGACGAGAGCCCCTTCTCGTACTTCCGCATGGTCAAGCGGGTGGGCGAAGCGCTGGAGGACACCGGAATCTGGCTCGCCACCTGGCCGGTCCGGCTCTGGATCGTGGAGCCGGTCGGCGACGCCGGGAACTGGAGCCACCAGCACTACCCCTACCGGATGGTCGCCCACCAGATCCGCGTGCTGGAGGAGACCGACCCGTGGCCCGCGCTCGGTGCCGGCGGCCGGGAGGTCCTGGACGTCATCCACGAGCAGATCCCCGAGCGGGCCCTGCGGTGGGCCACCGACTGGGACGCCGACCCCGAGGGCATGGAGGAGCGGCGCCGGAACTGGCGCCTGTGCGGGACCCGGGACATCGGCCGCGGGGAGTGGGCGCAGGCCGCGGCCGACATGACCGCCTACGCCAGCCGCGAATCCGCCGCCCAGCGCTGGGCCGAGCAGCTGGCCACCGACACCGTCGAACGGATCCTCGCCGCCACCGACTTCAGTCAGGACGCGGTCCACTACGCACGCCGCCGCGCCGCCGAGCTCACCGTCGCCACCCAGCACCAGACCCGGCTCAGCCCGTACGTCCTCGACGCGCTGCGCGGTGTCCGCCTCGACGCCGCGTCGGCCGTCGCCGCCTGACCCACACGACAGCCCGGCGGCTACGGCTTCATGCCGAGGCCGCCGCCCTCCCCACCGGAAGGCACCATGACCGCCCTGACCCTTCCCGCCGGTGCGCTCTGTGCGCTGATCGGCCCGCCGGGCGTCGGCAAGTCCACCTTCGCCCGCCAGCACTTCAAGCCCACCGAGATCGTCTCCTCGGACTTCTGCCGAGCTCTGGTAGCCGACGACTTCTCTGTCAAGTTGAGCGTGTTGAACTTCGGATACGCGCTACGGGTACAGCGGCCTGATCCGGCGGCGGCCGTATTAGTCCTGCAGTGCTTGCAGGGTGGCGTGGAGGTCGGTGGTGCGGGGCTGGTTATGGGGGAGTTTGGCGAGGGCGGCGGCCATGCCGCAGGTGTTGGTGGCGGCGGAGAAGATCAGGCCGCTTCCGATTGCTGCGGACAGCCAGCGGGCGGGGCGCCAGCGGGTGCCGGCGGCGAGGCCGAGGACGACGAGGGATCCGGCGGCGAGGCGGACCTGGCGTTCCATGGGCCAGACGGCTGTGGCGTTGTCGGGACGGTGGAGGGTGTGGCCTTCGCCGGCCCAGGCGGTGGTGCCGCCGGTGAGGGTGGTGGCGGGGATGTCGGCTGCGGCAAGTTCGGTGCAGGCGGTGGTGGAGCGGTGGCCGGAGGCGCAGACCATGAGGAGGGTGCCGCGGGCTGCTGCTGCCTTGAGGGCGGGCAGTGCGGTGTGGAGGTGGTCGAGGGGGATGTTGTGGGCGCCGGGAAGGTGCCCGGAGGCGTATTCGCCGGGAGTGCGCACGTCGATGACCGTGTAGTCGGCGAGGCGGGCGGCGGCTTGGGCGGGGATGAGGGCGATGGGGGTGGTCATGTGCGGGGTGGTCCTTCCGTGCTGTTCCGGGGGCGGGTTTCCGGACCCGGTATAATACCCCTAGGGGTATTAGATTTTGTGGAGGTAGACGGTGGAGCTTGAGATGGCGGCCGACGAGCTGAAGTCGGTCCTCAACCGGCTGCGGCGGGCTCAGGGCCAGATCGCGGGGATCATCAAGATGATCGAGGAGGGCCGGGACTGCGAGGACGTGATCACGCAGCTCGCGGCGGTCTCCCGTGCGCTGGACCGGGCCGGGTTCGCGATCATCGCGACCGGATTGCAGCACTGCATGGCCGAGGGCGGTCAGGCGCCCGGTGACCGCGATGAGATGCGGGCGAGGCTGGAGAAGCTGTTCCTGTCCCTGGCCTGAGCCGGGCCGCGGTGGCTGGGCTGTTCATGCGATCACGTCGATCAGCATGAACGCGGCCACCGCCAGCAGCACCCCGGCGAAGACTCTTTGCAGGCTGTTGCCGGAGACCTTGCTGCTGAGGCGTTTGCCGTCCCAGGCGCCGAGGATCGCCGCTCCGGTGAACGGTCCGATCAGTGCCCAGTCGAGGCCGCCGCCGGTTCCGGTGCGGGCGACCAGGGCGGCGAGTGAGTTGACGGTGATGACGAGCAGGCTGGTGCCCACCGCCCTTCGCATGGTCAGGCCAAGGACGCTCACCAGGGCGGGGACGGCGAGGAAGCCGCCGCCGACGCCGAGGAAGCCGGTCACCGCACCGAGTCCGGCGCCTGCCCCGGCTGCCTTGCCGGGCCGTATCCGCTCCGGCGGGCGGGAGGCGGACGGGCGGAACATCCGTACCGCTGCCAGTGCCGCGATCACCGCGAACGCGACGGTCAGCACCGTTTCCGGAACGCGTCCGGCGGCGGCTCCGGCGAAGTAGGCGGGGATGATGCCGGCGGCGGCGAACAGCGATCCGGCTTTCCAGGCGACGTGGCCGTCGCGGGCGTGGGCATACAGGGCAGTGGCGGAGGTGGCGGCCACGATGATCAGGCTGGCCGTGGTGGCCGCGGACGGGCTGAAACCGAGCAGGTAGATCAGGGCGGGTACGGCCAGGACACTGCCGCCGCCGCCCAGAGCTCCGAGGGCGAGGCCGACGACGGCCCCGGCGATGAGGGCGAGAACGAGGGCGGTCACGCTACTTGGCCGTGGTTCCCGCGTTCGTCGAGGACCGGGTGTCCGGCGGCGGCCCACGCGTTCATGCCGCCCTTGACGTCGACCGCCTTCTGGCCGCGCTGGTTGAGGAGTTCCGCGGCTTGCTGGGAGCGGTGTCCGCTGCGGCAGATCACCACCAGCGGCCGGTCGGAGGCTTCGGCCGGCAGGCCGGCCCCGGCGACGAGTTCCGACAGGGGTACGTGGATCGCGCCGGGGACGTGGCCCGCGTTCCACTCGGGCTTCTCGCGGACGTCGAGCAGGATCGCGTCCGGGGTTTCGCCGCTGGTGCGGCTGCGGGCCTGGTCCACGCTGACGCGGGGCTGGCTGCGGCGGAAGAGGAACATCAGGGTTCTCCCCTCTCCTTCTCGTGCTGTGCTGGGAGCTGGGTGTCAGCCGGTGGTCAGGGGCAGGCCGGCGTCGGTGGCGGCGTCGAAGCCGTCGTCGACGGCGACGACGTCGCGGCCGGCGGCGTCCAGCAGGGACGCTGCGATCGCAGCGCGCATGCCTCCGGCGCAGTGCACCCACACCATGCCCGGCGGAACTTCCGCGATACGGCCGTGGAGCTCGTGGATGGGGATGTGCACCGACCCGTCGATCCAGCCGTTCGCCCGCTCGGAGTCACGGCGCACGTCCAGGACCACCACCTCACCCCTGCCGTGTGCGGCGAGTCCGGCGAAGGTGGAGCGCGGGAAGGACGCCGGGGTCTGTCCGGCGGGCAGCCAGTCGGCGGGGGTGCCGGTGGCGGCGGCAGCCGGGCGGTCGATGCCCACCCGCGCCAGTTCGCGCTGGGCGTCGGCGAGCTGTTCGGCGGATTCGGCGAGCAGGGTCACCGGCTTGCCCCACGGGATCATCCAGGCGAGGTAGGTGGCGAGCTTGCCGTCGGCCTCGAAGTTGAACGACCCGGCCACGTGTCCCTCGGCGAACGCGACACGGTTGCGCAGGTCGACCACCCATTCGCCGGCCGCGAGGCGGGCGGCGATCTCGTCGGCGTCCGCGAGAGCAGGCGGGGTCAGGTCGAGGAGGGCGGGGCCATCAGCGTTGGCCGGGCCCATGTGCGCGTAGTAGGCGGGCACGTCCTCCAGGCCGGCCAGCAGGTCCGAGACGAAGGTGTCCACGTCCACGGTGAGCGCGGTGTTCGCGCTCTTCTCCTTGCCGATGGTGGTCTCCTCCCCCTCGGACTGGGCCGAGGAGCAGAAGCTGCCGAAGCCGTGCGTGGGCAGCACCGCCGTCTCGTCGGGCAGATCGGAGACCAGGCGATGGGCGGAGGCGTGCTGGGCACGGGCCAGCTGCTCGGTCAGCCGCGGCTCGACCAGGTCCGGACGGCCCACGGTGCCGATCAGCAGCGACCCGCCGGTGAAGACGACCACCGCACGCCCCGCCTCGCGCAGCGCGTAGGAGGTGTGGTGCGGGGTGTGGCCCGGCGTCGCGATCGCCTCCAGCGTCACCTCGCTGCCGGGGTCGATGTCCACACTGTCGCCGTCGGCCACGGGCACGCGGTCGAAGGTGACGTGCGCGTCGGCCGGTACGAGGTAGCGGGCGCCGGTGATCCGGGCGAGTTCGAGTCCGCCGGTGACGTAGTCGTTGTGGATGTGGGTCTCCACCACGTGGGAGATCCGCACCCCGCGCCGGGCGGCGGCCGCCAGGACCTGGTCGATGTCGCGTGGCGGGTCCACCGCCACTGCGGCGCTCTCACCGCCAGCCAGGTAGCTGCGGTTGCCGAGACCTTCCAGCTCGATGGTGTCAACGAAGAACACGCCGGTACTCCTAACGAATGAAAATTACCCGGGGGGGTATCTGTTTCCACCGTAACACCAGTACCCCCCGGGGTATATTCCAGTTGGGGGCCTCCCCGATCGAGTGCCCGCCAGGCATCGGACGCATCAGCGCACCAGACGACAAGAAGGAGAACGGCCATGACCTACAGCCGCACCGTGCACGTGGACGGCGACTTTGCACAGACCGTGACCGCTGTACGCGAAGCACTGGCCGAACAGGGCTTCGGGATCCTCACCGAGATCGACGTGCAGGCCACATTGAAGGAGAAGCTGGGCCACGAAATGGAGGACTACCTGATCCTCGGCGCCTGCAACCCGCCCCTGGCCCACCGGGCGATCGAGGCGGACCGCTCCATCGGCCTGCTGCTGCCCTGCAACGTCGTCGTACGCACCGACGGCGACCGCATCGCTGTCCAGGCCCTCGACCCCGGCACCATGGTCACCCTGACCGGACAGGACGCCCTCAAGCCCGTTGCGGAGGAAGCCACCCGACGCCTGGACGACGCCCTGTTCGCGCTCACCGGCGGCAAGGAACAGCGCAAGGCACATAAGGCCGCCGATCAGGAATGAGCGGCCTACGGCACCGCGGGGCGCGCCTCCGGTCGGCGATGGGGACGCGGGGCCCGGCGGAGCTGCTCACGGATCCCGGCTGGCAGGTAGAGGAAGCCGCAGCGGCCAACCCGCCGCTACCGCTCGCGACGATGTCGGCTCTTGTGCACCATCTGCAATCGCTCTGCTCGCCAGGCTGACGATCACATCAGATCGGGCGCACCGGATGAGTGGTGTCGCCGTCTCTCCGCTGTGGCAGTACCCGGACCACGCCGGACCCCTCGGACAGCTTCTGTCGAAGCACCCGGTTCTCTGTTACCGACTGGTGCAGGGCGCCGACCAGTGCCTCGACATCGGCCTTAAGCCGGGCGATCCCTTCGGCGTCTGCAGCCCGAAGCTCCTTGAGCCGCCGGACCTGCTGGCGCAGCCGTCGTTCGCTGTCCGGCATCTGCCCGCGGGCACGGACCTGGTCGTAGAAGTCGTTCTTCAGGTCGGGGTGGCGCTGGGTGAGCGCGTTGCGGGGGACCTGAGCCTCGGCCGCGAGTGCGACGATCGTCAGCGCGCCGTTGGAGTGCTCAGGCTTACCACTCAGGATGCGGTTCATCGCGGCCCGGATCCGGTCGCGTTCATCGGGGGCGGGGGTCATACGGTCGGCTCCTGATGGTGGATGCGATCGTGTTCGTGGCGGCGGGCCAGCTCGCGCAACTGCCCGGCACGCCGAGCCAGCCGGTCGGCGAGCGGTCTCGGCAGTGCTTCGGAGGCGGACTGTTCCTCCAGGACCTTGGCGTGAGCGAGGAGCCCGGCTGCGTGGTGGTCGGTGCGCGCGATGTTCGCGCACGACGGCCGGCAGCGGTCCAGCCGTGGGGCATGGGTGGCGTCCTGCCGGTGGCAGAGTGCCCGATCCCGGTTGTAGACGCACATCAACAGGGAGCGGGGGTTGTCGTAGACGGTCAGGGAAGGGTTGCTCAGGATGTCGCGGGCTTGGCGCCACGTGCGGATCAAACCGGCAAATGTGGGTGCATGCGCGGCCGCGTGGATTGCGCGTCGTGCGGCGGGTCCGGAGATGCCAGCCCCGTGGGCGAGGTCGTCGTGGAGGGTCGTGAGCGTGTCGGCGGTCGCCCGGGCGGTCTCCATGTCGAGCAGCTCGTGGATGCCGTCGCGGCCGCGGGCTGCGTACCCGGCGCTCATCGTGGTGCGCATGTGCCCGTACTGAATGGCCAGCGCCACCAGCCCGCCCGGACGGCGCGCGATGTGCCAGGCCAAGGTGCGGCGGAAGCGGGCCAGGCCGATCGTGCCGTACGGATCCTCGGGGACGACCTCGTGGTCGCGGTCTAGGCGCAGGGCCAGGGCGGAGGCCCAGGCGGCAAAGGCCTCGATGCGCCTGCGCAGCCCTTCTTGCCCGATAGAGGTTGCCGACGCCGTGGGAGTGTTCTGGAAGGCGTGCGTCGCCGCGTCGAACAGCAACCCGCCGTCGGGGACGATCCGTTCCAGCACGCGGATAGCCGTGACCACTGGCGCAATGGCTACCCAGGGCACCTCACGCACGTGGCCAGCGGAGTGGTGATTGCCGTCCGCATCGGCGGCACTTTTGAACACCCGTCCGTAGATCAGGTGGCGGCCGCCGTCCGGATCGGGGCAGCAGCCGCTCTCCAGGCCCAGTACCTCCGCCGGGCGCATCCCGGTCAGGTAGGCCAGGACGATGAAGCAGGCTGTGCCCAGGTGCCGCAGGAGCTCGCGGATCTCGGTGAAGTCGATGAAAGCCGCCCACCGCCTGTCCCCCACCAGGCCGGTGATGGGGGTGGACAGGGGACACGGGCCAGGGTTGTTTCGCACGTAGGCGAGCAGGTGCTGCCACGGTGCGGCAGCCAGCAGTCCGTTGACCTGTGAGGATGAGCAGCCGACGTGCCCGGCGATGTAGGTATTGGCCAGGGCGTGGACGTTGCCGGCGTTGGGCCTGGAGGGCACCGGTTGGCTGCGGGCGATGAGGTCTTGCAGGTAGTGCCTCAGCCGGGCCTTGGAAGCGGGGCTTGCTGGCGTGCACGCGGCGATATCGGCAAGCCGCCGGCTCTCCGTCCACGCGGCGAGGATGTCGTCGGCGAAGTCGTCGACCATGCGCAGCGCCCAGATCAACAGTGGTCCCATCGTGGCCGGAGAGATCGGCTCGGTGGTGTTCTCACCCCGCCCGGGCGCCGGTGTGGTGGGGAGGAAGTCGTCGACGCCCAGGTGGTTCCATGGCGGCATCGCCATCCCGGCCCCGGCCCGGGTTGCCGAGTCGAAGGCCCACAACCGGGTCAGGGCCACCAGGTCCTTGGTGACGGTGCTGCGGTGGGCGCCCTGCTGCCGGGCTACATGATCGGCCCACGTGACCCAGACACCGTCGTTGATCTGGTCCAGGCTGGTAAAGCCCTGGTGGTGCAGCCAGAGGGTGAACCGCTGCCAGCGCAGCACGGTGTCGTGGATGCCGTGCGGGCCCAGGCGGGAGTGCCAGGTCGGATGCCCGGCCAGCATGCTCGCCGGCAACGGCGTATTGATCATCTTCCAGGCCGCGAGCTGAACCTGTGGCCGCAGCGCTTCGGGGAAGCGGGCCCAGTCCAGATGCGGCCTGGTGGCGCTGGGGTTGGCGACCAGCGGGGCGAGATGCCAGAGCTCGTCGGCATAGATCGAGACCGGGACCGGGCCCGGGGCCAGGACCAGCGACGTGGCGATGACCGGGGTGTTCCAGGCCGGATGCACTGGCAGTTCGGCGGGCAGAGCATTCAACTGTCGAACTCTCCATTCAGAAGCTGATCGATGACCGCCCGATCAATGTCGGTGACCGCGTCAAGTGCGGCTTGCCAGAGCATCGGTCCGAGGCGGGTGCGCAAGTCGGCGAGCCGGGCATGGGCATCGGCCCAGTCCGCGTCCCACACGGCTGGCTCCACGACACCGCGCAGGTTGTCCAGCGCCTTCGACAGGTGGGCCAGACGCGCATGGTGGGCTGGCGTGACCCGCGCGTTCGGGCAGGCCGTGCACAGCAGAAACGACGCCGCGCAGCCTTCACCGGCCGGGCTGAACGGGCTGTGCTCGAAGTCCGCGCAGCCCGTGGTCGCCGTCTCCAGGTCACCCGCGTCTGGCGCGTCTGCCAGACGGGCGGCCAGGACCGTACGGCGAGCAGCCTCCAGCGCATCCAGTGCGCCGTCGGCGATGACCGGCACCGCGGCCTGCTGGGCCTGCGGCTCGCCCACGACATAGACCCGGTCGTGAGTGTCCTGGGTGTTCTGCCCCGGCTCGCGCCGGTGCAGCACGTTCACCGTCTTGCGCAGTCGTCGCAGCGGAGAGCCGGTCAACCCCACCGAGCGCGCCCACGCCCCGCTGCCGGTCTCGTCCACGCCGAACCCGAACGGCCCGACCCGTACGGCCTTGGGGTACCCCTGGCCATCGTGCGGGGTTGTCTGCCTCCAGATCAGCAGCCGGTCGATATCCGTACCGAGCTGGACTAGGAGCCGACGGGCGGCCGCGGTCGCCTCCAGCGCCTCGGTGATGATGCGCCCGGAGGAGTCGGCGCCCGAGTCGGTGAGGTTGCGGCTCTCGAACTGGCCGCGGTGCCCCGCCCGGCGCCGCTTCTCCAGCTGCAGCCGGTAGAGGGGCATACCCGCCTCCGCCGTACCCGCAAGCTCACTGGGCACCGGCATCTCGGAGACCGTCGTGGCATTCAGCCCGAGCTCCACGACGATGAGCACGGCCAACGCCGCTGCCTCCTTGCGGCTGAGGTAGAGCCGCTTCCAGGTGTACTCCGACCCGCCGCCGACCAGGGCGGCACGGTAGCGCTTGCGGACCGTGCGGCGGGTCTCGTACACGGGGACGTCCCCGGTGCGGGCCAACACGTCCAGGGCCTCACCGAGTAGCCACTCCTGGCTGTCGGGGGCGAAAGCGGCCTGCCGCCAGGCAGCCAGGTGGGCGGTGTTCTCCCTGATCCGCAACAGCGCCGCGCGGAACGTCCGTCGCGCCGCCAGGCGGATCTGGTCGAACTCCTGCGGGGTGTAGGCCAGCTCGCGGCCCGGGCTCCAGGCGAACCGCTGGGACATCGCCTCCCGCACCGGCTGTGCGACTCGGGTGTCCATCTGCAACAGGGAGGCGATGGTGGAGTACTTGGTGTACCCGTTCGAGGATGGTCGCAGGCTCAGCCGCCACGCCTTCCAGTGCCCGGCCGTCAGCCGGTCCACATCCGGGGGCACCTCGTCCAGCTTGCCAAGGAAGTCCGCGAACGGACGCACGATGTACCAGCTGCCCTCGCTGGACTCGAGACTGTCCCAGCCGCCGCCAGGAGCACACTTCGCTGTGAACACTTTGGCCAGCGACCGCTGCCACGGCACCGGGACCGGCAAGGTGCTGAAGTCGTAGGCGCGGACCCTGCCCCGCGAGTCCCGGTGGGTCACCACGAGGCCGTCCGCTGCGAGGACCGCTGGCCGCTGGTGATGTCCCTCGGGCAACGCGGCCCGTCGACCACGCCCGCTCACTCGGCCACCAACTGCTCGTCGAGGTCCTGGATGCCCTCGCTCTCCTGGGCCAGCCTCGTGAACAGCGAGGTCAGATCTTCCTCCGATACCGGGCCGCCTGCCGGCACGTAGTCGGCCAGCAGCGAGCGCAGCTGCAGATCCGCCACCGGCGCGAGGTAGATGTGCTTCGTGGTCTCCAGCTGGGCATGGCCGAGCAGGTCCTGCACCATTCGCCAGGGGTCGCCGTAGAGCAGTCGGAAATCCCGTCGCTCCTCTGGCGTCAAGCCCATGCGCCGGTCCACGACGTGGTTGAGGACCACGAGCATCACCAACGCGAAACTGTGCCTCGCCATATGCGGGGTGCAAAACGGCGACTGGCTCGACACCGCCCCCAGTACCGTCTCGCACCGCTCGTTCGCCGCCCGGAAGACGTTCTCCCACGATGCCGGACGAAAGGGCAGCCCGGACTCGTTCAGCCACAGCCACAACGGCTCCGGGCCCTCCGGGCCGTCGATGAACAAGAACATCCGCTCTTCCACGGTGGCCTCCGTCAGCGATGTCCGGCCCACCACACCGTCACGGTCCCGCCAGTGCAGCAGCCGCCGGTGCCGGCCGGTCTCGTGGGTCACCAGGCGCATCCGTAGCCCGTCGTACCGCCCCGTCGCCTGCGCGCGCCGCACCACCCGGGCGCGCGAGGACTCCACGTACCCCTCGATCTCCCCCACCACCACAGAGGATGCGTAGAACGTGCGCGCCCGCTTCGATTTCGTCACCGCGCGAGCCAAGCGCCCCGCGTAGTAGCGGCCGCCCTCCAACTGCAGACGCGGTACCTCCACCGTCAACAGGGAGGCGCCCTCAGTCAGCCGCACACCGGAAGAGAACAGCAGGTCGGCGAAGGCGGCATTGCGATCGGCCAACCGTCCCACCCACCCGGCGGACGGTAGCCCGTCCGCTCCGCAGCCGCGCAATCCGACATCCGCCCAACGGCGAAACGCCCGTGGCGTCAGCCAGCGCACCTCACTGGTCCGCGCGTTCTTCGCCCGACCCGACGGCACCAAAAGCAATTCGCCAGACCGGCCGACGACTGACCTCATCAGCACCGGGTTCACCTGCACGAACCCTCGCTGCACCGCCCATTCATACAGCCGGACCAGTGCTGCCAGTCCTCGATTCCACCGTGCTCCGCCAACCCGGCTGGGGTTCCGCAGCGACCGAGTTCGCCAGTCCTCGAAGTCCCACAGATCGTCCGCCGAGGCCTCGTTCCACCACCTTCCGCGACCCCACAAGAAATCGAAGAACAGGCAGTAGTCATCCGTGTAGTTCCGCTTCGTCTCCGGCGCGAGACGAGCGAACGACGACCGGCACAAATACCGGCTCAGCACCTCATCGATCCGGTAGTCCGGCGAAAGAAGAATCGGATCCCCAGGATGAACCCCAACACGCTCTTCCCGAACGGCCAGGTTCTCCCAGCCGGCCAGCACCGGCACCCGATCTCCCACCCGGCGCTCCTCGGGCACCCAGAACGTACGCCAACCCGCCACGCATCCACCCCTGCTCGATCCGCTTCAACACACCGATCCAACAGGGAAGGGGATGAGAACGACCAGAGCGCCACCGGCGACGCCTTCGAGGTGCTGCACCTCATCGTCGACAAGCGCCTGGCGCGCGGGCGGCTCACCGTCATCGACGCGACGAACCTCCGCTCCTCCGACCGGGCCTGGCTTCTCGCCTGCGCCCGCCACTGGCAGCGCCCGACCATGGCCGTGCTCTTCGACGTGCCGCTCGCGACTGTGCAGGCGCAGAACGCCGGCCGCGACCGAGTCGTCCCCAGCGATGTGGTGCGCGAGTTCCACGGCCTGCTGCCCACCGTCGACCAGCTGCACGACGAGGGCTGGGACGCGGTCCACCTCTTCTCCGCCCTCACCCGCCGCAGCCGTACCGGCCGCTGACGGCCCGAAACAAAAGCGCCCGGGACCGCCGATGCAACGGCGGTCCCGAGCTGTTCCCACCCGTGTCTCAGACGAGAGGGAGACCTCAGTATGAACGTCGCCATGCGCTTACCGGGCCGGATCGGCCCGCACGCCCTCCTGATCACCGCCGCAGCCGTGCCCCTGACCGGCTGGGCCCTCCACGCCGTCACCCTGTACAAGCAGATCGCCGACGGCCGCAAGGACCTGCTCACCGGCCTGCCGTGCCGACCGGAGTTCGCCGCCTACGGCGAGCGGCTCCTGCGCACCCGCCGCCGGGACGCCGTGCACATCCTGATGCTGGACGGGGTCGGCTTCAAGGCCGTCAACGACACCTACGGCCACGCCGCGGGCGACACCGTCATCCAGACCCTGGGCCGACGCCTCGCCCAGTGGAGTTCGACCCGGCAGGCGCTCGCGGCCCGGCTGGGCGGCGACGAATTCGCCGTCTGCGCCGTCATCCCGCCCTCTGCCGCCCTCACGGAGGTCACCGCGCTGCGCGAGGAGCTGCGACAGCCCCTCCAGCACGAAGGGCGCACCCTGCGCCTGGACGTCTCGATCGGTATCGCCCGCGCAGCAGACCTGCCCGGCGAGGACATGCGCCGGATCCTGCGCGGCGCGGACGCCGCGATGTACAGAGTCAAGAAGGGCGAGGTTTCGTTCCCGTACTTCGCGACGCGAGCCGACGCCTACGCGGAGACGGTCAACGGCCGCCGCGCCGGCCGCCGTGGGACACACCTTCTGGCGGGCGCCGCGTGAGCGCCGCCGGACTCGAGGGCGGCGACTGGATCCGCGGCATCACCATCCGCCAGCCCTGGGCGACCTGCATCCTCGCGGGCAAGTCCCCGGAGAACAGGCCCAAGCCCTGGAGCTGGCGAGGCTGGGTTCTCCTCCACGCCGGGAAGGCCAAGCCGCAACCCGCCCTGCTGCGCGACCCGCTGGTCGCCACCGCGATCCGTGGCCGCGAGCTCCCCCTCGGTGCGGTGATCGGCCTCGCCCGGCTCACCGACTGCCACCTGGACCAAGGGCCCGCCCGCTGCTCCAGCCCGTGGGCACAGCGCGACGTGCACCACCTGGTCCTGACCGACGTCCACGAGCTGCCGCTGCCCGTGCCCGCCACCGGCGCCCTCCCGGCCTGGAAGCCAACGCAGGACCTCGTGGACCAGGTCCTCCAGCAGCTGCCCGACTTCCGCCCGTGACCCGCACCCGAGGTAAAAGGCCGTCGGTGGAGCCGGGACTGATCCCGGCCCCCGGCGGCCTCCTCGACTGGCGCGACGCCAGCCACTTCGACCGCTGGCAGGACCACCCCTGCGCCCTGTGCGACCACCCCACACCGATGCGCTCCCACGCAGGCGAGCCCGTTCACAAGAGCTGCGCCGAAACGTGGATCGCGGCCAATCCCACCGAGGCCCGCCTCGGGCGGTTCGCCTCCGACGTCCAGGCCGGACGCCGCCGCAGCGACGACCACGCCTGACCCCGTCCTCGCCCCGCTCACACCACACACCTTGTCTCGCTACTCCGAGGAGGCTTCTCATGCCCGGCTCCCGTACCGGCACGGCGACCCTGGTCCCGGCCGACACCCGAATCCCCTTCCCCGACTCCGACCAACCCCTGGCCTGCCGCACCGATCCCGCCCAGTTCGCGATCGAGGACGTCAGCACCACGGACGACCCGCGCGCCCGGGAAAAGACCACCGCCCAGGCCAAGCAGACGTGCTCCGGCTGCCCGGTCGTCACCGAGTGCCTCAAGTGGGCGCTCGCCAACCCCGACCTCACGCCGACCGGAGTGTGGGCGGCGACCACCAAACGCGACCGCAACCGGCTGCGCAAGCAACTCACGGCCCGCCTCGGGAACGACTGGGCCGGGGCGGTGGCCGAACAGGACCGCCGCCGACGCGAGCAGCAGCGCACGGCGCGCACGGCCCCGCCGACCGTCCGGGACCGGGCCTTCGCCCGCCTGGAGCTGGAGCTCGTGCCCACCCGCCCAGAGCCGTACGACCGGTGGAAGCAGCCGATCACCCCTCAGCAGGCGGCATCCAACCGGCGCGTGCTGGAACTCGCCCTCACCGGCAAGGCGGCCTGAACGGTGTTCACCGACTGGTCCGAAGCCCTCGAAGCCGAGTCCCTGCCTCTGGACCCCACCTCCGCGCAGCAGCTCGCCGCCGCGGCCCGGGTCACCGCCCGCCACTCCCACGACAAGGACGACCTCGCGTTGCTCCTGGACGTCCTCGGGCTGCCCACCGGCCCCGACACCCTCACCGCCCTGCTCCCCCTCATCCCGGAAACCGGAGACGCACCCACCATGACGACCACCCCCGCCGCCCCGGCCCTGTCCGCGCACGAGGCCATGGCGATCTCCATGCACACCAACGGCGACACCGACCAGGCCATCCGTGAGGCCACCGGCCTCAGCGAGACCGAACTCAGCACCCTCATCGCCGACCAGGCCCTCACGCTGCCCCGCACGGCCGCCGCCACCCCGGCCATCGACGTCCCCGTCATCCCGCTGCCCGTCTCCATCCGGGTTCAGGAGCTCCTCGACTGGGCCTCCGCCCACCCGGCCGCCGCAGTCCGTAACCGTGCCGTCCGCATCACCGCCGACCTCGCCGAGCTGACCGCGCGCCGCGACAGCGAGGCCGCCCAGCACGAGGCCGAGGAGAAGGTCGCCAGGGCCAAGGCCGAACTGGAGCGGGCGCAGGAGGAGCTGCGCACCGTGAAGGCCGGCACCCGCACCACGGCGGCCGCCACCGTTTCCATGCCGATCCGGGCGGGGGCGGGCAGCGGCCGCACCCGGGAAGAGCTCGCCGCCATCCGGGCCTGGGCGAGGGAGAACGGCCACCAGGTCGCCGACGCGGGCATGGTGCGCAGGTCCGTCCTGGAGGCGTTCGACGCCGCGCACCAGGCGCCGGCCCGGAAGGCCGGCTGACCCATGACCACCACCGAACCGCTGGTCCTGGACGGGTTCCTGGACGAGGAGACCGTGCCAGGCGACCTCCACGGATCGACCGCACGGCTCCGCCTCACCGTCTCCCCCACCGACGAGCGCACCGACGAGATGATCCTGCCCTGCACCGTCACCGACCCGGAGCTGGCCCACGTCGTCATCCACGACCTGGTCCCCGGCGACAAACTCCGCGTCACCGGCTACCTCCAGCTCCCCCGCACACCGGACGAGCCGATGTGGCTCGTCATCAGCACGCTCGCCGTACTGGAGACCGCACCGGCGCTGTCCGACCCGGCCACCGCCACCACGGCCGCGCTGGAGCGGTACGGGCCGTACGTCTGCTGGCTCGACGCCGACACCCCCGACGTGGAGGTGTTCACCGCAACCGGCGCCTGGGTCGGCACCGCACCCGAGCCGAACGCGATCAGCGAGCTCCTCGAAGCCTTCGAGCAGCGCCAGGCCACCAACGGCGACTGACCCGGCCACACCCACAGGGCGCCGCGACCACGTTCAGCGCGGCGCCCCGCTGCCCCGGTCTTCCGGCCGGGGCAGCGCTCCTCACCCCATCCCATTTCGACCTGGAGGCACCGTGACAACCTCTGACCCGAACTGTGTTTTCTGCGCCATCGTCTCCGAGCGGGCGCCCGCCACGATCCTGCGCGAGTGGGACGACGCACTAGCCATCAAGCCGCGCGGCGGCGTCAACGACGGGCACACCCTCGTCATCCCGCGCCCCCACGTCGCGGATGCCATCGAGGACCCGGAGATCACCGCTG
Source organism: Streptomyces sp. NPDC007346 (assembly GCF_040703535.1). Taxonomy (NCBI): domain Bacteria; kingdom Bacillati; phylum Actinomycetota; class Actinomycetes; order Kitasatosporales; family Streptomycetaceae; genus Streptomyces; species Streptomyces sp. NPDC007346. Next base: position 12,343 of record NZ_JBEYKR010000047.1, on the reverse strand, counting down.
ACACCGTGCGCCGCGCCGCCCAGTACGCGGCCGAGATCGGCGCTGACCTGAACCTCATCACCAACGTCGGGCCGGACGCCACGCAGACGGTGTTCCACCTGCACTGGCACATCGTTCCCCGGGCCAAGAAGGACGGCCTGCTACTCCCCTGGACGAAGCCCGCCGCCTGCACCGCCTGTGCCACCACTCGAGCCGGAGGGACCCGATGAGCACCGTTCGCTACGTCATGGCCCGCGAGCCCATCCCCGCCGGCCCCAAGGTGTTCCTGGCCGGACCCACCCCCGACAAGAGCACCCCGGCCCCGTCCTGGCGGCCGGAAGCCACCCGACTCCTGGCCGAGCAGTGGACGGGCCAGACACCGCTGACCGTCCTGAGCCCCGAATCCCGACACGGCGAACGCGCCGACCGGTACGAGACCCAGGTCGACTGGGAGACCGACGCCCGCGCGGCGGCGACGGCGATCCTGTTCTGGATTCCCCGCGACCTGCGCACCCTGCCGGGCATGACCACGAACGTGGAATTCGGGCTGGACGCCACGACGGGGCGGGCGATCCTCGGCTGCCCGCCCGACTGCCCCAACCCCGAGCGCAACCGGTACCTGATCTACGTGGCCCACCGCCACGGCGTCCCGGTGTGCGAGACCCTGACCGACACCGTGGCGGCGGCCCTCGCACTGGTTACAGCAACCACCCCGGTAATCCGCCCCGAGCAGGAGACCGCCCGATGAAACTCCCCTCCTTCCGCCGCTGCGGCCACGCCCCCGGCCCCCTCACTCCCCAGGACCAAGCCGCCCTCGACACGTTCCGCGCCAACCTCGCCGCCATCGCCGCCCTCCGCTCCCCGGAGCCCTGGACACCCGGCCAGGGCCAGGACATCGCCGTGAGGGTCGGCCCGTTCATCGAACGCGCCCACCCCCGCCCCGGCGACAACCACGGCACCGAAGCGATCGCCGTCGCCCTCGTCCACCCCGACACCGGCCACGCCGCGGCCTACCTCCACGGCCACCAGCTCGGCTACAACCGCAAGGGATGGCTGCGCTGCGAGATCCCCGCGATCCTCGGCACCTGGCAGCCGGCCTACGCGCCGCTCACCCACGCCGCCGCCAACCAGCCCCTCCCCGACGACGTCGGCATGGACCCCGCCCACTACGGCGCCCACGTCGAAGCCCACCGCGCCGACGGCACCAGCTACACGCTGCTACGCCTCGGGCCCTACTTCCAGACCTGGGTCGCCGCCCACGACGCCGACCAGCTCAACACCGAGCTCGCGGGCCAGGCCGCCACCGTCATCCCCGGAGCCACGGTCACCGTGAAGGACACGCTGTTCGACACCAGCGACCACGACAGCTACACCGACCCGTACCTCACCGACATCACCGCGCTCCTGGCCGCCGCAGTCGAAGGAGCGACCGCATGACCACGACCCTGTACGAGATCGCGACCAACACGAGCGACGACGGCAGCACCCACCCCGCCGAATGCATCTGGACCCCCGGCCAGGACGCGGAGGAAGCAGCCGAGACCGGCTTCGTCATTCACCGCGGCCTGCACATCGCCGGGATCGACGACGCCACCGACGCCCACCTCTACCCGGCCGGCTTCCTGGCCCTCGGACATCACCGGTGGGCCGACGTCATCGAGGGCGCCGCCGCGTACATGGCCCGGGTCCACGGCTGGCGGAACCTCCACTACCCGGGCGACGACCCCTCGGAGCTCATCCCCCGCATCCCGCGCGCCGTCCAGACATGGGGCGTCTTCTTACGGCACCCGCACCCGGACCACAGCTGCGGATGCGAGTGGGACGACACCTGGCGCATGGTCTGGGCAGCCGCCACCGAGCCCGGCGCCGTCCCGATCACCGCCCTGCGCCACCCCGCCGCCCCGGCGGCCGCCGCCGGCCTCCCCAACCCCGACGAAGGCGCGCCCGCGACCTGGGCGGCCTGACCGCACTACCGGCACAGAGAAGGCCCGTACTCCCTGCGACGACGCAGGAGGTACGGGCCTTCTTGCGTTCCAAGGCAGACAGTGTGCAGCGACGCAGCTGACTGCTAAGAACGTCGGTCTCGTGGCTAGACCGAGGCCGCCGCTCGGCTTGGGCTGTCACTGTCGCCCAGCTTGTCCAGGAGGAGTTCCGCGACCGATGCGAGGTCCGCTGGTGCCAGGAAGGCGACCAGCGCATCGACCACATCAGTAGGCGATGCGGCCGCGGTGAGCATCAGCTCCGGTGTCGTTTGGACCCTCTGGGTATTAACGGCGTTAACGGTTGCGCGGGGACTGCCGCGTCTTCGACGGCGCCGTCGCTCCACCGTTCAGGGCCGGAAGCGTCGGAGAGCACACGCGGCAACAGCCGCGCTTTCGGCCAGCGGGTCCAGGAGGGTGGTGGCACTCCATGATCGCGGCTGGTCAGGCTCGACGGCCACAGCGGCCTACCGCCCACTGAGTGGTGGGCCGCTCGCGCGTGGGCTCATCGCGGGGCGGACACTTCAACGCAAGTGCACCCGCCCGGTCAGCTCTAGAACTCGGTGCTCTTCACTGCGGGAGTTCGCCGAAACCCGGGACTGGCTGACCATCCACTACCTGCCGCCCTACGCACCCGACCTCAACCCCGTCGAAGGCATCTGGTCCCTCCTGCGGCGCGGCTGGCTCTCCAACGTCGCTTTCTCCACACCAGAGCACCTCATACGCACAGTCTGGAGCGGCCTACGGCACATTCAGTACCGCAGCAACCTCATCGACGGCTGCCTCACCGAGACCGGCCTGACTATCCGACCCGTCTGACCAGCAGCACGACATCCCGAGTTCAACCTCAGTACCCACGCCGCCTGGCACGGGCTCCGAACCGGAAGGTCTCCGGCCCGGGGCCTGTACCGAGGCATTCGGCGAGACTACGGATTCCTCTTGATCTCGTAGCCGTATGGTTTGTCGACGTTCGTGCTAAAGAAGAGCACTTGGGGCGGGCCGTCCTCGGCGACCATGAGAACGGCTACCTGGTCGGCGTCGGTGAACGAGCCACCGGCGTCGATCATCAGGTTGAGCCGGTCCTCGTCTGTATCCCGCTCCCAGGTTCCCGAGCCGGCGACTCTGTCCTCGTCGGGCGGCTCGCTGAAAGCGAAGCCGATGGACTCAGTGGGGATCCTTTTCATGCTGAACCGGCCGTCGGCGTGGAACTCGACACGGCCGCCGCCGCTCCCGGTCCAGATTCCCGGCAGCCTGGCGGTGTCCACCGCTGTTGTGCCGGCGGTGGAACACCCGCCCAGGGCCAAGGCCAGTCCCAGGGCAAGGGATGGGGCGGCGAATCGCCCTCTTCCTATTGACATGCTTCCGGCCTGCCTACTTGTAGATGGTCTCTTGCCAACGGATATCGACCCGGTAGCCGGCGAAGTAGCCTCCGGTGTACTGAGGGGTCCCGTTGAAGACCTTCTGCCACTTCCACTGCATCGGCGCGAACGATTCGTTGTCGATGTCCGTCCACGCCTCGTACTCCACCGTGAGCGTGCTGCCTTTACTCTCGGTGATCTTGTATGTGAGGTCGTAGGAGCCCAGCACTCCTTGGGCTTCCCTGCTGTCCTTCCCGACGAGCAGTCCGCCGAAGTCAGAAGCGTACACACCGACGATCTGGGCGAGGTTGAGATCGTCACCGTCGGAGTTCTTGGTGACGCTGTACTTCTTCTCGCCCTTGGTGGCCCCCTTCTCCCGGAACTGATCCGCAACGTACTCCCGCGCGTCCTTCATGCTGGTGCTCTTGATGAGGCTCTGGGTCAGCTCGTCATCGCCGTCATAGGAGACGTCCGGGACCCTGTTGTTCAGCTCAGGGCTGCCCCATGCCCAGCGGAATGCCAGTGACCACGGCCCGTCGCTGTTGACTGTGCCGTCACCCCCGTGCTCATTGTTCGCGAGACTGCCCGACGGCACACTGCACATCGCCTGTGCCTCCATGAACATCTTCTGCAGCTTCTGCATCTCGGGGCTGATCGGCCCGGTGAACAGCAACGGCATCGGGTCGGGGCCCATGAGCAGCGGCGGCTGCTGCACCAGCGGCAAGGTCGGGATGCCGGTGTAGCCGAGCGGTCCGCTCCAGGAAGTGCCTGAGGTGCCGGTGCTGCTGGCGCCCCACAGCGGTGGGGAGACAGTCTCCTCGACCTTCTCTGCTCCTGTCGGGCAGTCGACGCCCATGGTGCAGGAGAAGCTGCCGCGACCGGACGGGTCGGAAAGGGTGACGGGATTGTTCTCGGCATAGCCGTAGCCGGCGAGTGACTGGTGCTTCTCCGGTTCCAGCAGCGGGTCGACGCTGATGAACCGGCCCAGCTCGGCGTCGTACTCACGTGCGTCGAGGTGGGTCAGACCGGTGGACCGGTCGCGTGTCTTGCCTAGGAAGGACCGGTCGTCCAACCAGGTTCCGATGGCGCCCGCCCGCTCCACACCGAAGGCGGTCAGGTAGCGCTTGGTCACCGCCTGTGTGTCGGAGGCGATGGCCAGGCTGGAGGTGCCGTGCTGGTCACCGGCCAGGTAGAAGAGCTTGTTGGTGCCGGTCTGGTTGGTGCGCACGGCGACGGACAGCTCGGTGGATCCGTAGAAGCGCTGGGCCCAGAAGGTGCCATCGCTCCTGAGATGCAGCTCTGTGGCGCCGGCGTACAGCACCCGCTCGCCGTTCTTCTCGCCGCGGATGAGGAGGTTGCCGTCCGCGTCGTAGAGGTAGTCAGTGGTGCGGGTTCCCTCTGTGAGCTTGGCGAGCTTGCCTTCGGTCCCCCATTCCAGAACCTGCTTCCCAGTCGTTCCCGGCCGTGAGTCCGTGTTCCCCGCGTCGTCGTAGGTGTAGGAGCGCTCGGGCTGGGCGCAGTTGCCCTTGTCGCTGACGCCGACGAGGGTGTGCGGCTGCTTCTCGCCGCCCCGGTAGCAGTAGGTGGCGGTGGTGTCCCCGCCCGGCTTGTGCTGGGTCTCCGTCTTGCGCTGTCCGGCCGTGTCGTAGGTGTAGCCCGTCCAGTACGACGCCGGTCCCGACAGCTTCGACGCGTCTCGGGGGTCCGAGCACTTCTGCGAGGAGGGGGTCCAGGCCTCGGTCAGGCGACGGAAGCCGTCGTAGGCGAAGCATTGGGCCTCCGCCTTTCCGGTGCCGCCGAGGGTGGTCGGATCCGCGATCGCGGTGACGTTCCCCGCCTGGTCGTAGCTGTAGTTGAGGTCCTGCAGCATGTACGGGTGCGTTTGGTCGGTGACGTGGCTGCGGGTGATACGGCCGGTGCCCTCCTCGTAGGTGTGGGTGACGTAGGCCTTCTTGTGTGCCTCGGTGTTGGCGACGCCGAGGATGAGCTGTTGCGGCTGGCCGAGGGCCGAGTAGTCGGTGTCGAGCAGGTAACCGGTGCTGCCGACGACGGTCTTGACCTGTCCGAGGGCGGTGTAGCCGTACTGGACAACTTCCGAGGGCAGCCCGCCAAGCGCCGGTTCCTTGGTGTTCTGGCGGGTCCCGTCGTTGTTGTAGGCGCTCGTCGAATCGATGGTTGCCGGAGCGCCCGCCTTGACCAGCGGGTCGTCGCCCGGCAGCTTGATCCGGGTGCTCAAGGGACGGTCGAGTGCGTCGTAGGCGAGGACCTCACGGGTGTACGCCTGGCCGGATTTCCCGCCGACGTACCGGATCGATGAGGACGGCTTGCCCTTGATGACCCCATCGTAGAGGTGCTCGGTGAGGCGCTTCGCGTCGGTCTCGGCACCGTCCCAGGTACCGGTGATCCGGCCGATCTCGTCGTACTTCGTCAGCACCGAGCGCTGTCGGGCGTCCGTGACCCGGATCGCCTGGTCGAGTTTGTTGTACCCGGTCGTCGCCCGGCCCTTGTCGGGGTCCACGGCGGCGGTCTGCCGGCCGAACAGGTCGTACTCGTAGCTCCAGCGCGCCTTGTCCGGACCGGTGAAAACGGTCGTCTTGCCGTCCAGGGAGTACTTCGTGGACGCCGAGGTGTATGGGACACCCAGGCCTCCTCCGTACGCGGGGTCGGCGGGCTGCCGGCCCGCGTAGGTGCGGGTTTCGGTCTTCTGGCCGCGGGCATCGATGATGACCCGGTTCGCGGTGCCCCCGGCGAGGGCGCTCGTACCGGTGGAGTCACCGGTGTGTTCGGTGGCCGTCGTCCAGCGCTTGACGCCGAAGAAGAGCACCGACCTGGAGGTCTCCCGCTCGGCGCCGTCGAAGACGATCTCGGTCTGGGTGGGCGATTCGCCGTACTCGGCGCGTGTGTAGGTGCCGCTGGGCGTGGCCGCGCTGTCGAAGATGTCCGCGTGCGTCTCGTAGGCAAGGCCTCGGGAGTCGTAGCGGGTGTCCGTGAGCAGCCGGCCGCCCTGGGGGGTCGGTGACTGGGTCTGGAGTGGCCGCAGGAGCGCGTCGTAGATCGTGTACGTGGTGTTGTAGCTGACCCCGTCCTTCTTCAGCACTGCCGTGGAGACCGCCGACGGCTTGCTGTTGCTGAGTGCGTAGCGGAACTTCTGGCTCGGGCTTTCACCCGCGGCCCGGTTGCGGTTGGGGAGCCATACGTCCGTCAGCCGTCCGACAGCGTCGTAGCTCACCTCCGTCTTACGGGAGTTGGCGTCGTATGTGCGCAGTGGAAGCCCGCGCCGGGCGTCGAAGAACGTCGTGGTCTTGAAGCCCTTGGCGTTGGTTACCACGGTCCCTGTGAGCGGGCCCGCGGCGGTCGGAGTGTAGCCGGTGACGGTTGTCTTGTCGTCGGCGTCGGTGACGGACAGGGCACGTCCGAGGGTGTCGTAGGACGTGGTGCCGGTCTTCTGCCAGAAGGGGGCGTCGGCCGCAGTGTAGGAAGCGGCGCGAGCTGTCCAGGTCGGCAAGCCCTTGGAGGGCTTCTGCGTGGCGGACCAGGCGGCGCCGTCGTAGGCGATGGCCGAGTCCGTCAGGACGTCACCGCGGCGGGTGGAGTCGCCGGGCAGGTCCAGGGACGCGTCGGTCGTCGCGCAGGTCCGACCTACCGTCCGGGTGCGTGAGGGCAGGCTGGTGATGCCGGAGTCGTTGTTGCGGGCGAACCAGGTGAGGGTGCAGGTCTCGTCGCCGCTTTTGGCGTCGTCGCCGTTGTCCTGTACTTGGTAGGGCATGCCGTAGTCGTCGTGGTCGGTGGAGACGGTCCGGGCGCGCCAGCTCTTGGGGGCGGTCAGGTAGGTGTACGTGGTGGTCTTCTGCGTGCGGACGTAGCGGGCCACGTGATCGCCTGCGCCGGGAACGTCCTGTCGTGCGGTCTGTTTCTGCCAGGGCTGGTTGAGCACTACCCCGATCGGGGTGCTCCCCTCGTAGGTGATGCGCTGTCGCAGCTGCCCGCCGTAGGCCCCGGAGTCGGTGATCGTCGCGAGGTTCAGGCCGGTGACCGCGACCGCGGGTGTGCTGACGGACTTGGTGGTGCCGTCCTTGTTGGGGTCCCCGTCCATGCCCTGGAGGTAGAGGGAAATGACCTTCGAACGAGTAGTGCCCTTGGCGCCCTTGAGGACGGTGACCTGGCGGTATCCACGCCAGTCCGACCAGGTCCGCTCGTCCTTGGGCGTGAAGGGCGAATCGCTGTAGTGCCAGGCGGCTCCGCTGTAGACGTACTCCTGCTCGACCGTGTCGTTCTGCCCTGCCGGGTCGGACGTGACCACGGCCACCACGCGGTACTTGTGGAACCAGTCCACGGACGCTACCGAGGAACCATTGATGTTCCAGAACTGCGGGAAACAGTTGCGGGTGTTGGTGTCCTCCGGCTTGCCGAGGACCTCGCTGCGCACACACTCGGGCGCCGACATCGTGACAGTGGTGACCGCTCCCGTCTCCGAGGTGATGGTCGAGACGCGGGGCCGGGTCAGCGCAAGGATGTCGTCCGTGCCGTCCACGCGGTTGGGTCGCATGTGGTAGGTGAAGCCGACCGGTTCGAACTCGATGGCCCCTCCCGCCTTGGCCGTGCGCTTGAGAGAGGTGAGCGTCAGGACCTGGTCCGAGGTGTCACCGATGTCGCCGCCGTCCAGGTACTTCTGGGTCAGCGCCCAGGAGTCCACGGGGGTGTGCTCCGACGTAGCCGCGGACCAGGAGAAGGTGTTGATGGCTGTGAGGCGCTTACGGGTGAAGAAGGCCGGCGCCAGGGCTTCGCAGCCGGCGTCGTCCTTGGAGCACAGCGACTCGAACGGTACGTCGGGCCAGTTGTGCGCCGTCTCCTTCTTCAGGGTGGTGCAGTTCGCCGCGGTGCATCGTTCCGCGTGGACGAAGGTGACTTTGGCGTCGGCGGCGTCGGTGAAGAGGGCGCCCTTGCGCAGGCCGTAGCGGATCTCGTTCAGGTACCCGCCGCGGATGTAGGGGGTGTCAGCCTTGTCGGCCTTGTTCTTGCGGTAGTGGTTGGCCTCTGCCGTGTACCAGTAGGTGGCCGCGTTCTCCCGGGTGTCCTCCACGTAGTCCAGGTTCCACCGCCACGCCTGGGTCAGGGAGCGCTTCGAGAAGGAGTCCCCGCCGGTGTACCCCGGCTCTCCACTGTCGTCGCCGAAGACAGGGGCGGTCCACACGGAGTTGGTCCGCTGGCTTCCGGCTCCGGCAAGCTTGTCCAGGCCGAAGACGTACTTGGTCCCGTCGCCTGTCACGACGGTCCAGTACTCACCGTTGTCGTCGCCGTTGTCCGCACCCGTAGAGCGTGTGACCGACGAGGCGTCGTCCCCCTGCAGCCGCCACTGCCCCGTGATCTTGTCCTTGACGAGGGTGCTGGACTTGCCGTTCAGCACCAGCCGGGCGTTGTCGTACTTCCAGCAGAGGTCGAAGACGTCTTCGTGACCGTCCTCGTCGCAACTGCCGTAACTGCGCTCGACGTAGGACTCCGTGAAGCCGAAACCCTCGCCGACGGGACTGCCCTGGTTGTTCGTGGTGGCGGTGCGGCCGTCCACGCTGCCGGAGTCATAGGAAAGGGACACGGTGGGCGTCGGCCCCGCGGCGGCGGGAGGAAGCTTGAGGTCGTAATTCCACGTGAAGGCACCGGAGCTGCTGCCCGCCGACCATGTGGAGGACTCGGCGAGCTCGGTGGCGGAGTAGTCGCCGCTGCCCTTCGGGGACTCACCGGTACCTGCCCCGGCGGCGGTGAGCGCCAGAACGGTCGCACCGGCGGCGGACGCCGCCAGGCCGCCAGCTTCTGATGCGGACGCTGGCTTCGGCGGCAGCGTCGCGGAGACCTTCTGACCGCGCATGTCGTTGTCGGATCCAAGGGAGGTCTGCTTGCGGCAGGCTGGTCTCTGCGGTGTGGTCAGCGCACAAGCCGGAAGCTGTACGAGCTCCAGCCTGCCGGCCCAGCCGCCACCCACTGCGGAGGCGAACCCGCCGTACTCCACGCTCACATCCGCCGGTCCGTCGGGTGGCACCTCGGCGGTGAGTACCACTCCGGTGATGCCGAGCCGGTCGGCCGCTTTCTGGTCCAGGACGGTGACGGTCGACCGCACGTGGCTGGCCGTCCTGGCGCTCGGGTCCTCGTGTCGGGACAGGGCCAGGGGCAGCCCGCCGACGACAGCCTCCGCCGGCTTGCCCTGCGCCGTTGGGAGCATGGCCGTTCCCGGCTTCGGCCAGGCGGCCTTGCGCCGCTCGGTGGCTGCCTGGCCCGCCTGCCGGGTGTTGGCTTCCAGATCGGCTGCGACCTGCTTGCGGGCCTTCCGACCCGCCGCCGTGTCGAGGGCCCGTACCTTGCTGATCCGCTGTTCCTGAGTGTCAGGCTGGCCGAGGCCGCTTGGGGCTGCTTCGGCGCCGGAAACCAGCGCCAGCGGTGTCACCATGCCCAAGGCCAGCGCGAGGGCCAGAGCTCTGGGGCGGAGGCCCCAGCCCCCACTCCCCCGCCGTCTTGTGTCAGTGCCGAACATGTCCATGCACTCCAGTTCGAGAGGCCGGCTTCCCACCTGGTCGCCGGTCGTACGGCCGTCAGGCCGTGAGAGCGAGGGCGGTGCCGCTCCAGCCGCGGCACCGCCCTCGACGATGGATCGGTCAGTCGCCCACGTGGGCGTCGATCTGGGCCGAGCCGGCCATGGCGCCCGCCCACAGGCGGATCTCCGAGATCCGGGCCGGGAGATGGTTCTTCCAGGCCCCGCCGATCTGGGCGGCTGCGACGGCAAGGTCCCCGGTACCCGCCTGTGCCGTGTAGGCCTTGTTGTCACCGTTCTGGACGTGACCCGTGTACAGGCTGATCGTCCCGGCCTGGGCATCAAACGTCCCTGTCAGCCGGACCACGCCGTCCAACGACACGACGTCGTCCGACACCACGGAGGTCAGGGTCCCGTCGGCGTTGAGACGCCCGAAGTGCCACTTGCCGACCGGTTCGGTCACTTCCAGACCGGTCTCGGGGTCGAGGACGGTGTCCTTGCCCATCATTTGATACCAGAAGCCCCAGGAAGACCCGCTCACCGTGCGCTGCCCGAAGACCTGGCCGGTGTAGCCGACGCTCTTCGCTAGCACTCGCTCCCTGTCCAGAGCGACGGCCGTCGTGGCGGTGAAGGAACCGGTATCGTCCAGCGGCGCCCCGCTGGACGTGGCGACGTCGTCGACACCGTCGAAGAGGATCTCTCCGTCCTGGATCGCCGCACCGCCAGTCAGATTCAGCGTTCGGCCATAGCCGGACGTGCTGTCCGTGATCGCCGTGCCGCTGCCACCCGTCGGCGACCAGTCAGCGACCAGTTCGGCACCGGCGAATCCCTCCGACGTCATCAGCCTGGCCTCGTCCGCGATCTCGGAGTCCTCCAGTCGGCGCTGCCAGACGGCGACCTCATCGATCGACCCGTTGAAGTTCCAGTTCCGCTGACCGTTCCAGAGGTAGCGGCCCATGTTGAAGGCGCCGGATGACGACCAGCCGCCAGGCGTCACCCGGGTTCCCTGGAAAACACCGTTGACGTAGAACTTCAGTTCCTTCGTGGCCGGGTCATAGCTGCCGGCGAGATGGGTCCACGCGCCCGTCACGGCAGGCGCCCGGCCCACGACACCGAAGTAAGCCTGCCCGTTGTCCTCGTCCTTCTCCTTCACGCCGAAGACCCAGGAGTTATAGCTGGTCTCGTACCACATGAGGAAGGAGCTGTACTTTGCTCCGTCCTGGGACAGCACGATGGCGTCCTTGTCACGGGTGTTCAGCCGCGCCCACGCGGAGACCGTGTACGCCGACCGAGTCTCCACGACCGGTCGGGCGGTCGCGGCGGCGGCCCCGCTGCCGTCCAAGGACAGGCCCCTGTCCGTGAGCGGGTTCTCGAGTGGCACGCCGTCCGCGTCGTGGGTGATCACTCCCCGGCGGCCCCGATCGTCACGGATCGCGGTGCCGATGAACGACGCATCGTGTGCGGAGCCACCTGCCACGCTGTTCTTCGCCACGCCCGTGGTTTCGTCGAAGCGCCAGCGGGCGACGGGCCCTTCACCCGAGGCCACCAGGAAGTCCAGAACCTGCTGGGCGCCCCAACGCCCGAGTGAGTCCTTCGCCTTGACGTAGAGGCGCTGGGTACCGGACTTCGCCGGGGTGATGGCGGCCTCAAAAATGCAGGGCGACCCCGGCTTGCATACCGTCTTCCACGCATCGCTCTCGGTGAGCCGGTACTGAGAATCGACGATGTTGGTGTCCCCGGCCGCCGGGGTGAACCGGACCTTCGCCACCACTCCCGGCCCTCCTCCTGCCGCACACGCATTCGCCAGACACTGGGAGTAGGGAGCCTGCAGCTTCACGGTCGGAGCCTTGGGCGCAGTGTTGTCGATCTTGAAGTAACAGGGAGAGCTGTAGCCGGTGTTGAGCCGGTTCGTGCCCCCTTCGTAGTACGAGAGCGTCAGGGCTTTGAGGCGATAGCCGACGCCCTCGGTCAGCGCCGTCGGAAGGCTCCTGGACTGTACGGAGAGATTGCCCACATAGCCGGATGTCGGGCTGTCGATATCGGTCTGTGCCACTACCCAGGCGCTTCCGTCCCAGCGCTCGGTGCGCCAGCGGATCCGCAGATTGGCCTGGGACTCACCACCGGCCATGGTCTTCGGCTTGCCGACCACTTGAGGGGTCGGATCGCTGATGACGGCCGGGTCGGAGGAGCTCGGCGAGCAGACCGTGCCGGTCCCCGAGGTGATTCCGACGTTCACGGGAACGGCAGGCTTACCCACGTACTTGACCGACAGGACGGCGTCGTTCTTGAAACGCTTCCAGGCAGCCGTGTCTCCCTCGTCGTGGGCACGGAGCTGGAGGGTCAGTCGGGCGAACTTACCGGCCGCGAAGTCACGCACCGTGGGGGTGAGGTTCTCGTTGGACTCGTCCGGATTGTCTTCAGTGCTTTTTCGCACTTTACTTTTTTAGAGATTTCTTTGTTGAGCCTTCCGGGTTGTATGGAGTCGTAGAAAGTTTTTATATCTGTGCTAC